>JAFWBF010000101.1 GCA_017507285.1 Bacteroidales bacterium
ACAATATTTTGGTCAAAAACCAAAAAATAGTACTCTATATATCAGTATATTGAAAATTAATTTGCGTTTTTCTTTGCCATGTCGAAATATTAGTTTACTTTTGCAATCCGAAAGGAAAATTTCGGAAGAGTTAACTATAAAGTTTGATTGAAATATTGAAATATTGATTGATTTTTGACTATAGCCTTCGCCGAGGAAAAGTATTTTCTTCGGCGGTTGTGTTTGCCAAGTACGGCAAAGAGTGCAAAAGTGTTCGACGCAGGGTGTTTCCTCACGTCGAGAGGGCGGTTTCCTCACGTCGAGAGGGTGTCTTGCTCACGTCGAAAGGGCGATGCCCTCACGTCGAGAGGAGAATATCTACATCGAACAAATTTAGAATCATCGTCGAACAAATTTGAAAGCTCTTTCAAAGAAGATAAAAAACAAATTAAGCAAGTGGATATAAATATCGAATACTATGGCAATAGGATATTTGAAAAAAAAGCAAAAATTACCTGTGAAAGGAGAAATGAGAGAGGTATATTTGGCAAAGGTATGCTACGCCAATTATATTGATATAAGCATACTTGCCGACGACGTTTCGAAGATGTGTTCGGCATCGCCGGCCGATGTGCTTATGCATGTAAGGGCGTTGGAAGACTGCATAAGCCGACGTATTGCCATGGGCGATGTGGTGAAGCTGGACAACCTTGGCACTTTCTACCCCTCCATAACAGCCACGGCTGTAGACTTGCCCGAAAAGGTAAACAATGCCTCCATCAAGCGTGTAGGTGTGCTGTTCCGCCCCTCCGAAAGGTTTAAGGAGGTTGTAAACAAAGCAGGGGTAAAGCTGGCAGACAAGCGTGTGTTTGAAGCCGAAACCCATGCCCGGGAAAAGAAAAACAAGGATAAATAAATTTTTGGCAACTTCTAAAAATTGCTTTGCAAGTGATTTGTGGAATTTTATTGAGAAGATTTCTACTTTCTTTTGATTGAGCATAGCGGGCTATGCGATTGAAAAAGAAATAGAAAGATTCCAAGAAAAAACGCAAAGCACGCAAAAGTTCTTTAAAATAAATCTAGATAGTTTCAGAACGTGGAATTTTTAGAAGTTGCCTTTTAATAGTATAGAGTATTTTAACCATAAAAAGAAAGGAAAAAACTATGTCTAAAAGGCGTTATTGGACCTACGAGGCCAAGAAGAAAAAAGTATTGAAGCAAGACAAATGGGTGGCAACCCTCCGTAGGCAAGACCATCTGACGTTGGACAAAACATCCGAAATGGTGTCCGTCAGAGGCAGTATATTGCCAAGCGAAGTGAGCGGTGTGTTGCGTGCCTATCTGGAGCAAATTCGCTACCATGTGCTTGCCGGCGACAGCGTAAACATCGAGGGTTTGGGCACTTTCTATCCCAAGCTGTCGAGCAAGATGGTAGACACCGTCGCCGATGCCACCGTGGCAAACTGTGTGAAAGACATCAGCATCGGCTTTCGTCCGAGCAACGAACTAAAAGAAGTGATAAACAAGTCGGGTTTTCGTGTTTTTGCACCGGCCGACAATGCAACATCAAGGGAGGAATAAACGATGGATTTGCAATTGGTAAAAACAAAGATGACGATAGGTCCCAAAAAAGGACAATATCAGTACACATTGAAACGTGTAAGTTATGGCAACGTGACGTCCGAAGCCATATTGGAAGAAATACAATCGGCCACAACCTTCAGCCGTGCCGACACCGATGCGGTAATTCATGCCTTTGTGGATGTGATGATAGAAGGCATAGCCGAAGGACGAATAGTGGACTTTGGGGTGCTGGGAACTCTATATCCGAGAATAACAGCCAAGGCTGTGGACACCAAAGAAGAATGCACACCGGATACCATCGAAAAAAAAGGTATCCTGTATCGCCCCAACAACGAGCTGACCGATGATGCCAAGAAGATGAAACTGCGAGTGATAGACGTATTGCCATCTGCCGGCACACCATCCGGCGGCGGCGACGACGACGAGCCCGACACCGGCGACCAAGGCGGCAACACTCCCGGCGGCGGCGACGACTTGGTGGGATAGAGGACTGATTGGTTTAATTTCGATAGTGGAAAGTAAACCAATAGGTTGCTTTCCACTATCGATTTTTTATAGTTGATAGAATATAAATTTAAAAACAAAATAAATAAATGAATAAGATTACAAACAATGTAAGCCGTGGCTTACACAAGAAACATCGGAAAAGTTTTTACTTTTCAAAGATTGCATTGCCGGCAATACTGCTGTGCATGCTGAACATCTCTTATGCCCAGGATTTGCAGGATTATACATTCCGCACCGGAGTGGATGCTTCCAAATGGGTAACACTTACAGATAATGCCACAGAAATTTTCGGATCTTCGCAGGACGACTTTGCATCCTCTGTTATGAACATTGGGTTCAACTTTGCGTTTGGAGAAGGTACTTACTCTCAATTTTCGGTAAATACCAATGGAGCTATGCGTTTGGGTTCGGTGGCTATGGGTTCTTCTTCCTCTTCCGGACAGTTTGGAACTTCTGCCAACCAGTACACCCCAAAGATTTCCGGCTGTGCCAAGGATATTGGAACATGTACCGGTGGATACATCAAGTATGAAGTATTTGGAACAGCGCCTGCTCGTACACTTGTAGTAGAATATAAGATGGGTTACAACTATTCATCCAATATTAATGCCGATGTTATGTGGCAAGTGC
>JAFWBF010000102.1 GCA_017507285.1 Bacteroidales bacterium
GTTTCCAAAAGGTAGGTGATAAGTTTGGCTAGCGAAAGGAAGCTGGTGGCTATACCTGCCACAAGACATACAAGAAAGTTGCCATCAATGTTCTTCCAAAATTCGCGGAAGTGTCCGGTAAAGAATAGTTTGATATTGGCAAGGTTTATGCTCTTGATGGCATGTATCAAGCGTTCGTATATTCCTGATATAAACGCTATGGTGCCACCCGATACACCCGGCACCACGTCCGATGCTCCCATGGCCACGCCTTTAAGAAATAGTAATATCCATTTTTTCATGTTGTATATTTTTATGTTGTCAAAGTATGTATTACGTCAATAGTCGTCTTTTATTTTGAATATACTGTTAAGTTTTTGTTACATTCGGCTTTTGCCAATGCTTTTGCTAGCACCTCTTGATGGTCGAAAGCCAAAGGTGGCAACTTGCTTATCTTGTGCCAAGCTATGGCTGCGGCATCGTCGAGGGCTTTGATGCTTGTGCTTTTGTCGGCAAAGCCGTAGTAGGCCACGGTTATTGTCCTGCCCCGTGGGTCGCGGTCCACTTTGGAGAATGCTCCTACTTCCCATAGACAGTCGGCTGTTATGTTGGTTTCTTCTTTCAGCTCCCTTATGGCACACTGCTCCAATGTTTCGTCTATTTCCATAAATCCACCTGGTAGTGCCCAGTGGTCTTTGTATGGTTCGTTGCCCCGGCGTATAAGTAGCACCTCGCTCATATCGGGGCTGAATATGGCAATATCGGCTGTTACGGCCGGCCGTGGATATTCATATATGTATGTGCCTTTCATGATGTGTGTAGTTGTTTTACTTTGTTATCTCTTTTATTTTAAATTCCGAACGACGATTGTTGGCACGTCCTTCTTCGGTGTCGTTGGTATCAATAGGTTGGGTTTCGCCGTAGCCTTTGTACGAAAGTCGGTCGGCTTCTATACCGTTTTCGATAAGGAAATTGTATATGGCCTGTGCGCGGTTTTCAGATAGTATTTGGTTGTCGTTGTCGTTGCCCACATTGTCGGTATGGCCACTTATCTCTATGCTTACGGCGGGGTTGTTTTGCATAAAGCTGTGCAGCTTCATCAGTTCTACCCTCGACTCGTCTTTGAGGTCGTATTTGTTTGTTTCGAAAAATACGTTTTTGAGCACCACAGTTTCACCAACCGAAAGTTGCTTCATGCCCACATTTTTTAAGAATGGTTCATCGGGAGTGCCCGATAGCAGTTCTATGTTTTCGGAGTGGAAGAGGTAGCCATCCATGCTTACGTTGAGGGCGTAGTTTTTGTTTACCGGCAGGCTTATTAGGAATGAGCCTGTAACGGGGTCGGCTGTTGCCGATACTACTTCGTTTTCGTTTTCGAGATCTATGATTCTGAAGTCGGCAGCAAGAGGTCGTTTGCTCTTTTCGTCAAACACTGTTCCTTTCATGTATGTGGTGGCTATAGGCTGAGCCTCTTGGTAAAGTTCGAACGAATACAGGTCTTGGCCACCATAGCCTTCGAGTTTGTCGCTCGAGAATATTGCCATTTTTCCTCCTGCACCTACTATAAGGTTCATTTCCTCGCCCGATGTGTTTATGGGGTAGCCAATATTGGTAGGCATAGTCCAAGTGGTGTCGTTTATTCTGCGCGAGTAAAAGATGTCGAAGCCTCCCATTCCTATATGTCCGTTAGAAGCAAAATAGAGGGTTTGGTCGTCGTAGTGTATAAAAGGGCAAGTCTCGTCCTGAGGTGTGTTTATGCTGTCGCCCATGTTTATGGCTTTTCCCCATTGTCCATTTGCGTTCAGTGTTGTTTTCCAAATGTCTTTTCCGCCTTTTCCACCCGGGCGGTTGCTGGTAAAGTATAGTGTTTTGCCATCGATGGAGAACGAAGGTTGCGAATCCCAGTATCGGGAGTTTACTGCTGCACCAAGGTTGCGAGGTTTGGACCATCGGTTTCCAACCCTTTTTGACCAGTAAAGGTCGCAGCTACCCATGCCACCTTCGCCACAAATGGTAAATACTATAAATCGTCCGTCTTGCGATATGCATTGTGCACCTTCGTTATCGTTTGAGTTTAGAGGCTCGTCCACACGTTGTGCCATCGTCCATTTGCCGTCGTTGTCTTTGGTGGCTATATAAAAGTCTTCCTCCTCCGGAGTGTTGGCTGTGGTGGTTGCTTTGCGTGGTTCTTTGCGTGTTATTATTATCGTTTGCTCGTCGGCGGTAAGAGCCGGCAAGTATTCGTCAAACATGGTGTTTATCATTGTGCCCATATTGGTTGGGCTGAAAGGTACGGGGTTGGCCATGGCATACTGTCTAAAGTCGGCCTCCTTTATACCTTTTTGTGCCAAGGGTTGCAAATCTATGTTTTCGGTGTCCAACCGTAGGAATATGCTGTAGTATTCCTTGGCCAAGCGGTAGTTGGTATCGCTCATTTCTATGTTTGCAAGCCAATACCACCCTTTTGTGTAGTAGCTACTATCGGTAAGTACACCGTTTAGGTAGCATTGTTTGGCTTTGGCTATGTCTCTTCTGTCGGCATAAATGTCGCCAAGCATAAAGTTTGCTTCAATAAAACGGGGTTCTATTTCCAGTGTTTTTTCGAAACTCTTGATGGCTTGTGCCGTCTTTCCCTGAAGCCAATACTTTATGGCTTTGTCGTATTGTGCGTTTGCTTTTTTGTTGTCGGTATAGTACTTTTGAGCATTACTTGCAATGCTACCGAACAGGAATAATATTACAATCAGTCTTTTCATGCTTTGTTTAACGCAGAATATGGTGGTTTATTGCCTGTTGATACAAAATGGATATTGGGTGGATAGGTGGTGTCAAGTGGTATTGTTACTTTTTTCGGTTGTCGATATAATAAGATTTCGATTTGTCAGTTACTATAAAAACGCAAAATGAATAAACAATGAATCGAAGGAACTATATATGTGTGCTGATATTGTTGCTTGTAGGCTTGCACAATATTTCTATTGCACAGGGTGTGAAACCTAGGTTTGTATGCTACGGTGTGGTGTTGCCAAACAATGATACTATACCTATGATTAAGTTGAAAGAGGTTCGCATTTTGTCGTCGCGAAATTTGCTTACCCCCGAGGAGATACGACGAAACAAGAAACTTATACGCAATGCCAAGATTGTACTTCCATACGCCAAGATGGCAAAGAACAAACTATATGATTTGAATAATAGAATGCTATCCATGTCGGAGCGAGAACGTAAGGCGTTTATGAAAACTGCCGAAAAGGAGATAGAACAGGAATATGCCGAACAGCTTAAGAAGCTGACAATATCCCAAGGTCATCTTCTGATAAAACTTGTGGATAGGGAAACCGGAAGCACATCCTATTCGTTGGTAAAGGAACTGAGAGGGAGCTTTAGGGCTTTTTTCTATCAAACGTTTGCCAAACTGTTTGGCTACGACCTTAAAGCCGAATATGATCCCGTAAACAACAAGAAGGACAATCTGATAGAACGTGTGGTGCGTGCCATAGAGTTGAATCAAATATAAGGTAACGTTATGCTGTATGGATTTTGTAGTTTACCCGTAGTGCCTATGCGTGCCGAAGCATCGGATAGGGCAGAGATGGTGTCGCAACTGTTATTTGGCGATACCTTTTTGGTAGAACAACGGGGCGAGAAGTGGTCGCTGATAGTGATGGACTACGACGGTTATTGTGGTTGGGTGGATACCAAGCAGATATATTTTCTTCAAGAGCAGGAATACAACCGGGTGAAAGCATGGAATATAAAGCCTACTTCCTTGATCACAACGGTTGTTGTGGGTGGTATGAATTTGCTTTTGCCAATGGGCTGTTCGTTGCCATCTACTGCTGTGTCAGTGGTGGCTACCTTGGAGATTGAGCATAGTATGACACGCGATATGACCGAGGTTTCACTATTGGATATTGCCACCAAGTGGCTTGGTGTACCTTATCTTTGGGGTGGCAAAACCTGTATGGGGGTCGACTGTTCGGGCTTTACACAAACGGTGTATAAGACCTATGGTATAAAATTGTTACGCGATGCTTCGCAGCAGGCCTCGCAGGGCGTTGCGGTTGGCAGCCTCGATGATGCACAAGTAGGCGATTTGTGTTTCTTCCACAATGCCGATGGACGTATAATACATGTAGGTATATATATGGGCAACGATCGTATAATACATGCCTCCGGCTGTGTAAGGATTGATACTTTGGATACCAGGGGTATATACAACGCAGATGTAGATAAATACACCCACACACTCTCAGCTATACGTCGCATACGATAAACATTTTATTTTCTTATGCTATACAAATCCCCTACATATTGACAAAAAGATATGTAGGGGATTGTTTTTGATTGAAAAAAACTGGTTCCTGTGTTACCATTTTCAATCAAAAACTTCTGTCGAGGTCGTGTTTTTGTGTATAGAAGCCGATTGTTGCGGTTTGTTTCGAACTGCTTTGGCAATATTTGTTTTGCGACTAATTATTGGTATAGTCTTACCTTGTGGCTATGCTTTACACGGTTCTGAGCTTGTCATTGACACGCCCTACAAACTTAATGAGAGCGGCTATAAAACTTTGTGGAAATGTCTATAAAACTTCATTAGAGCGTAATAAAAACTGATTCCAAAGTTTGAAATGGCAATTCCAAAGTTTGGAATTCATTATTTAAACGGGTCTATACAATTTTTCTCACATCTCTATGTTATTTATTAGTCGAGTCGATGATGTTTTTACGACGGGGTTGTTGCCGGATTGGGGTCGTTCAGACATTTCAAGGGCTCGTAAGTTGATTATTGTGAAACTAAAAGATATTATATGGTAGAGTATGTAAAACGAGAGATGCCTGATATTCATAAAAATAACGAAACAAAGGCATACTATAAAATGAAATGTGTAGGGCATATAGATTCCGAGGCTTTGATTGATTATATGACTGCACCGGGTTCGGGGTTGAACAAGTCGATGGTGAGGGCTGTGCTGGCACAGCTGTCGGTTATATCGTCGGAGTTTTTGGCTATGGGCTATAATGTAAGTATTGAGGGCATAGGGCAGTTTACTGCAAAGATAGGTCCCAAAGAAGATTTTGAGGTAGAGGGTTTGGACGACGGAAGCACCAAACGCAAGGCAACAAGCCTTGAGGTTACGGGTGTAAACTTTCGTGTAGATAAGGATTTTGTAAAGGAAATCAACAGCCGTTGCGTACTGAAAAGAGGGACAACAAAACGCTTGAAAAAGTCGCCATATACACCCGAGAAACGTTTGCAAGAGCTACAAAAATATTTGGTTGCCAATAAAACTATAACACTGCGAGAGTATGCCTATATGGTTGGGATGACCAGATCTTCGGCCTATCGTGAGTTGGAAAAACTGGTTGCCGACCCCTCTTCGGGTATCTCTGCCAGTGGGCAAAAGAATTTCAAGGTGTACATTTTGTCAAACCAATAGTACCCCTAGTGCTATGCCATCCTATTGCGTTTGAGTAGGTAGGGTTGCAGTACTTGGTGGAAACCACGGTTTATATCCACCGGTATGTAGTCTATATTGTACTGTATGGCGTGGCGTTTTATGGCCTCGGCCTGCTTGGCGGCCATAGCTTTGTAGCGTTCGGCTATCTCGTTGGGGTGGATTTTCAGTTTGGCATTGGTCTCCATATCTATAAAGTGGTATGGCCTGTTGCCATAGTTGAGGTCTATTTCTTTGTCTTGGTCAAAGATGTGGAATAGTATCACCTCGTGCTTGCAATGTTTGAGGTGACGTAGGGCATCAAACACCTTTTCCTGTTCCTGTAGGTCTACCCACCCATCGGTAAATATCACAACCAATGACCGACGTCTCATCTTTTCGGCTATAAGGTGTAAGGGTTCGGCTATGGATGTTTTTTGGGGTGAGGCTTTCTCGGGGTCGTAAGGTAGTAGTAGCGGCTCCAGCAGTTGGTACATATATTTTTGGTGAACGGCACTTGAGCGTATCTCGGTCATAGTGTCTATTTTGTCGGACAGCAACGTTAGCCCGAAAGCATCGCGCTGTTTCTTCAATAGCTCTATCAGTACAGCTGTAGCATAAGCAGCAAATGTTATCTTGTTTGGGTGTTCGAATGAAGGCTGCTTGTCCGCCGGGAAGTACATGGATTTAGAGTTGTCTATCACCAGTTGGCACCGCAGGTTGGTTTCCTCTTCGTATCGTTTCACAAACAGTTTATCGGTACGGCCGTATAGCTTCCAGTCTATATTTTTTGTAGATTCGCCTGCGTTGTATAGTCTATGTTCGGCAAACTCTACCGAAAAGCCATGAAACGGACTCTTGTGCAAGCCCGTGATAAAACCTTCCACCACCTGGCGAGCCAAAATGTCTAACGATTTATATACCTCGATATTCTCTTTTCTGAGTGTTGCCATTGTTGATAGTTATGTTTGTGTAAGATGTAAGAAACAAAGAAGTCGATGTGCTACCATATTGTTTTGCATACATCGACTTCTCTTGTTTAGAACGGTTATCCTATAAAAGAGCGTCTAATTTTTCGGTAAGTTTGGCTTTAGGAACAGCTCCTACAGATTTGTCTTTTACTTCGCCGTTTACTATAAAAAGTACTGTGGGAACGTTACGTATCTTGAATGTGCCCGACAGTGTGGGGCTTTCTTCAACGTCTACTTTAGCTACTATAGCTCTGCCTTCGTATTCTGTTGCTATTTCATCAACTATTGGGCTGAGAGCTTTGCAAGGGCCACACCATGTGGCTCCAAAGTCCAACATTACCGGTTTGTCGGCTTTCATAACCAATTCTTCAAAATTGTTATCGTTTATTGCTAATGCCATAGTTTTGTAGTTTTATGTGTTTAATTTTTTTGCAAAAATACATACATTTGCGGATATATAAAACACAAAAGCAGATATTTTTTCTCTCGAGATATGTATTGCCTTGCTAAATAGGCAATTGTCGGATAAAAAAAACAAGCCGACAGGTGCCGGTATTTGCTTATTACTCTTTTTTTTGAATAATCTTTTGCAACTTATTTTCGTGTGTAGTTTAAAAATCTTATCTTTGCAAGCGTAAATATTTCTATGTCTTGAATGCTTTTTGCTGAAATACATGCAAATAGGTAGATAGGACAATGGCAAAATAGTTTTATAAATAGCAATAATATATTATGTCGACGATTATACTTGTTTGTTTTGTAGTCTATACATGTTTATTGTTTTTGGTTACTTGGTTGACATCTCGCAAGGCATCGAATGATGCTTATTTTCGAGGCAACCGCAAGTCGCCTTGGTATGTAGTGGCTTACGGTATGATAGGTGCCAGCCTTTCGGGGGTTACCTTTATGTCGGTGCCGGGTGGCGTGTATAGCGGGCAGTTTACCTATCTGCCTTTGGTGCTGGGATATATATTGGGCTATTTGGCCATTGCATACGTGCTTCTTCCTCTTTATTATAAACTCAATCTTACTTCCATTTATTCCTATTTGGGCGATAGGATAGGCAGTGTGTCGGAGCGAACGGGCTCGTTGTTCTTCATAGTGTCTCGTTTGTTGGGCTCGGCATTGCGTATGTATTTGGTAGTATTTGTGCTATACGAGTTTATGTTCAAAACATGGGGCGTGCCCTTTTGGATACCGGCATTAGTATTCATAATCATTATATTGATTTATACTTTCCGTGGAGGTATCAAAACGGTGATATGGACCGACACCTTGCAAACCACTTTTCTGCTACTGGCAGCGGTGGTAACTCTTGTGTTTATCCTTAAAGACTTTGATATATCGTTTGTGGGATTGGTATCACAGTTGGTCGATAGTGGTAGCACTCGGGTGTTTGATACCGACTGGCATAGCAATAAGTTTTACCTCAAGCAGATTCTTAGCGGTGCGTTTATCACCATCACCATGACGGGGTTGGATCAGGATATGATGCAAAAAAACCTTACCTGCAAAACTCTAAGAGATGCTCAAAAGAATATGATTACCTTCAGCCTCTCGTTGGTAGTGGTTAATGTGTTGTTCTTGTTTTTGGGTGGTGCGTTGGTATATTATGCACAGCAAACGGGTTTTGCCCTTCCGTTAAACGAAGCCGGAGTGGTGGTCAACGACAAGATATTCCCTTCGGTAGCTTTCTCGCTCAGCACATTTACAAGTGTGGTATTTGTGATAGGCTTGGTGGCAGCAGGCTACTCTAGTGCCGATGGTACTCTGACGGCTCTTACCACTACCTTCTACTACGACTTTATGCATCTCGACAAAACCTCTCGCTATACCGAGCAGCAAAAGGTGCGTTTCCGCAAACTGATTCATGTTTCGTTTGCAGTGCTGTATCTGCTTATCATTATTGCTTTCAAGCCGTTCCACAACCAGTCGCTTATCGATACTATATTTGATGTAGCCGGCTATACATACGGACCCTTGCTGGGGTTGTATGCTTTTGGATTGTTTACCTGTTATAAGGTTAATGATAGGTATGTGCCTGTGGTGGCAATACTTTCGCCTGTTATTTGTTATATACTCAAGCTATACTCGCAAGAGTGGCTGTGGGGATATCAGTTCGGGTTCGAGATAATATTATTAAATGGATTATTAACTTGTTTGGGATTGTTTATTATTCGCAAACGCAAATAAAATATTGTTATGAAAAATATGCGTTCTTTTTTTACACCTATATTATTATTGTGTGTTGTATTATTGTCGGCGTGTAGTCGCTATTCTGTTTATCCTACCAAGGTGCGTAGCAATCGCATAATTAGTGGGGGTATGGTATACGCTTTGCCAAAAACCGTTGTAAGGGTAGATGTATTGGTCGAAAAAACAGACTACGATGAAAGTCCGTATGTGGAATATGCCGAAGAATTGTTGGGAATAGTACTTGACGACGATGAGGGTGCTATACATAAAATAAAGGGAGTAACTATATCGGCTATCAATAAGCCTGATCCCGAAGGTTATTACTATATAGAGCCTAAACTTTCAAACCTATCGGTGCAACTTAACGATCAGGGTTTGTTGCGGTCTATAAACAGTGATAGCCTATTGTCTAAAACAGAGTTGTCTAAGCCTAAACAGGCCGAAAAGGTATCGAAGATAAATCTTACCGATCTTCTTTACGAACCAATGGA
>JAFWBF010000012.1 GCA_017507285.1 Bacteroidales bacterium
CGCTTTATTTTCGACTAAAGTAATGTTGGCAATTGTACTTATGTTTACATTGGTACAATGTAACAACACAAACCCGACTGTCGAAGTACGGGAAGAAAGCATTGTGGAAGAAGAACCTTTTGCACGTGAAAACAAAGTGTTGCAATGGTATTTCGACAAAATAAAGTTTACTCCTAATAAAGATACACGTTATCTTGTTTTAATATCAGACCGCACTTGTCTTGGTTGCGGTAGTATTGTTATAGATGAGATGCTAAATAAAGGTTTAGATTCTACCGAGTTGATTATAACATCTAAATTAGATAAAAAATATCCATTCTTAAAAGAAAATCCAAAGATATTTGTTGACATTAATGATGTTATAAACACTCTGAATTGGGATTATCCAACCATAACAGACGTAGAATTATTAAACGGAAAAATTATAACAATAAAAGAACATGAAGTAAGAGAACCTTCGGAATAGCATAAGTTTTCTATAAGTATAAACTTATTTATCCCTCAAAAATACAAAGCACTACACTTTAGTGTAATTTTTTCACAAAGAATGAAAAACTACACTAAAGTGTAGTCCCCATGTCGAATAATAGTTGTAATTTTGCAATCGAAAACGACGCGTCAAAATAAAAATATTTGTTTACATAATAAAATAAGAACATTACAAAAACAGCTATGAGAATTATAAAGGAATTTTCTTCAAAACCATTCAAATATGGTTTGTTCATAGGAATCGGCATTTGGTTGATTGGACTAATAGGTTTGCAACTGTGTATTTCTTCGGAATATACAGTTGCTCGCTACGATAGCTTTTTATTGTTTTATCCACCTATTCGTACAGTGGGATTCCTATTGATATTCTTCTTTGTAGTATATATGATATACCCTCTATTGGAAGAATATATTTTTCGATTTTGGGCACAGAAAAAGAATTATTTAGCTATTTTGTCGTACAGTCTGATATGTATAATAATATTCATATTTCTTAGAAATTGGATTATTACAATAGCTTTTATTGTTCTATTTGCTATAGTCCATTTTATTTTGAAAAATGACATCCGAAAAGTTGGAATATTTTTATTGTCATCAACTGCTTTTGCAGCTATACACACAACGACATGGCCTGCTTTTTCTATCGGTTGGATATTCTGTTTCTGTATATTTTTTGGCATGGGGCTAATATTATCTTTTACCATTATAAACTACGATTTTGGCACTACCATCATAGTACGTATTGTTTTTAATGTATTGCTATTCGCAAACTTATTTATCAGCCCATCATATGAAACCGAAAACTATAATTTCTATATCAGCCCTATAGAAGAAAAAAGTTGGACCAATGTTGAAGTGAATAATGATACTGTTATTTGTGTAGGTTCTATATCTCAAATTTCAAAAACATTGATAAATAATCCAAATCTGTCATACGAAGAAGAAATGTATCAACGTACATTTGCATTCACTGAAAACGCCAAACACAATAATCTTTTTGTAGTTGATGATTTGTTTTATAGAATAACTATAATACCCAAAAAGAACTACAGTCAGAAAAACTATGGAGAAATAGTAAAAGTATTCGAAAAATCTAAAATAATCAAACTTGACACTACATATGCACCTTATTGGGTTGTATCAATGAATGATTCTATTACTCCTACTTTCAATAGTTCTGATTCGTCGCTTACTATAGGCGACATTGCACGAATATTGCGATTTAGATTCAACAAACCTGTTATAGTTGATAAATCTGTAAACTATAAATATTCCGTTTTATTGACCAACTGTCAAAAGTTTATTGATAGTAATAATTTTGATGAGTGTATTGAAATATTATCTTCAAGTGGAATAAAATTGTACAGAACGCCATATAATCGTGCTGAAATAATTACAATTAATCCAACACAATAAGAGATAATAAAATAGACAAACTGAAAGTTTTTGATTTTAAATTATAGTATACAGCCTAGCATATTTTGCTAGGCTTGTATACGTTTAACAATAAAACAAACAATGAAGAAAACATTTTTTTCGATAGCTTACGCAGCTATCATTACATTAGGAACAATAACAATAAGTTCTTGCGAAAAAGAAAATACAGAAATAGCAAATGGTATAAACAAGGAAACATTTACCGATAAAAGTGCTAATGCCAACAGTATTTACCAAGAAGCAAAACAAGCCACAATAAGCATCTGCGAAAAAATTGATGCAGCTTTTGCTTTAGATTCGGTATCATTTAAAACGGTTTGCGAAGCAGAGGATATTAATGGCTTTATGAATCTGACCGGTATCACAGAAGGGGAATTAAATAATTACAATACCCTTATAAATTCGGTTTATGATACATACATATCCGAAAATCTTGAGTTTGAAAGCGAGCTTGGCGATGGCACCTGCACCGAATGCACAAGCAATCCTCTTAAAAAACTGTACAATGCCACATCGAAAACACAATCGACAGGAGGTGTAAGGGGTATTGCTAGCGGTATTGGCGACTACGAAATTGCTGCTGCCGGAACAGAATGTTTCAAAATTTGTAACGCCATTCCATACCTGCCGGTACGGGCACTTTGCATTGCCGGATGTCTATTATTTCGTTTTCTATAATATAAATATTACACCTATCTAGTACATTATATTGCAATGAAAATCACAGATAGTAATCTAAAATGGTTTGAAGGAGAAGCAGAATATGAATGCCATATATCTTTGGGTGGCTTTAGAATAGGCAAAAAAATAGATTGGAAAGAATACTACAAAGATGGAAAAGTTATGTCAATAATGCATCAAAAATATTTAGGCAAATCCATAATAATATTTGACATAGCAAAACAAATCACTTACTCCAAAATGTTCAGATCGAAAGCAGAAATTCAAAAGCTATCGGAACTTCCACCCGAAAAGGTTGAAGAAATTGATAGAAACCTTGTGGATATAAATTGCTATAAGTGTATAAAGGTAGTCCATAGCTCTAACAACGGCAATGTAGAAATAAAGTCTGTACAATGGGTTGATGAATCGTATGCCATTCCATACTTAGAATGCAGAATATCCGAAGTTCCAACAGGTTTGGTGGTAAGAAGTGAAGACTGGGTAAAAACATCTAAAGTGAACTATTCCTACAAAAGAGAAATAAAGGAAGTTAAAGCAACAGAAGTTCCCGATTCTACATTTAAGCTATAACTAAATACACCCCCACTGTGGTGGGGCTTTAATACTTATGGTCATTATGTAAAAAAACAGTAACTTTGTAATCGAAACAAATACAACAGATAAATAATTGAAACAATCCAAATAATATGAATAAAAGGATTTTAAAAACAGAAAACGGAAACACCGACAATAACCAAATATGGTTTGAAGGTATGGCCAAATATGTAAATACCATATCGCTCGGAGGATTCCCTATGCATAGAAATTTCGAATACAAAGAATACTACAAAAATGGGAAAATAATGATAGAACGATACGATAATTTTACAGGGGTATCCAAGATTTTGTTTAACAACAAGAAACAAACAACATTATCTAAAATAACAGGAAAAGAGATAGAGAGAATAAAAACATACGAACAACCTCCTATAAAAATAGAAAAGATTGATAGAAAACACGTAAAAATAAAGGGACATAAGTGTATAAAGGTAATTCACAGCACCTACACCGACAGTACCGAAACCAAAAGCATTCATTGGATTGATGAGTCGTATGCCATACCTTTTGCCGAAGGCAGAATAGCCGAAGTGCCGAAAGGATTGGTGGTAAAAGGCGAGGTATGGGCACAAAACAACGAAATGAATTTTTCCTACACAATAGAATTAAAGGAAATCAAACAAACAGAAGTTTCTGATTCTAATTTTAAATTATAAATACATTATTATGGAACATACACTTGGTAGGTTTAGCCATTTACTGATAGCAGCAGTAATATCAATGGCTTTTAGCTATGGGTTGGAGTTTTGGTATGCTTGGCGTAGAGGTAAAACGGAAGGCAAAGGAATAGTGGAAACTTATTTAGATATGCAAAACCAATCGCGTGACACACGCAGTGGGTTCCTTTACGAACTTATTACCGGAGCTGTATTCCTTGTTACCGCCACTGTAACAGAAGCCATAATGGATATTCGGGAGCTAACCCTAAGCAGCATACTGTTGGACCTTGGTATAGCAGCCGTATTTGCAGCAGGCATGTACATTTGGAAAAAGATTTTCTAAAAAAAGGCCTTTATCATAGCCAATCAACGATGGACTATGCAGTAGAAACAACGTTACTGCATAGTCTTTTTTTCTAAAATAAGCCGCTATGTATACGAAAATAGTTTTTTTTCTGTTATTAGATAATTCGTAAACAAAGAAAATTAAACGTATAAATATCAAGTTATGAAATTTAAAAACCTATTTATGGTAGCATGTACCGCATGTTTATTGTTTGCATGCAAATGTACATCCAAGAGCGGCGAGAGTACCTCGGCCGAAAAACTCAATGCCGAAACTGTGTGGGGACTACAAAGCATTCGTACCAAAAAAGTAACCTTTGCCGAAGAAGGCCGCATAGCCTACATACAATTCAACCCCGAAACCAAGAGCGTAAACGGCTGTGCAGGATGTAACCGTTTCTTTGGCTCGTACGAAGAACCACAAGCCGGCCAACTAGTACTATCCGAAATGGGTGCCACCACGATGGCTTGCCCCGACAACGAAATGGCTATCGAAGACATGTTCCTTTCCAACCTTGGCAAGGTTAACGCCTACCGCATAGAGGGCGACAAACTGGAACTGTTGCAAAACGACAAAGTGGTAATGACATTCGAGAAAACCACCCTACCCGAGGAATAATACATAATACATATATATATATTGTATGACTCAGCCAACGGAACGCATAACTTATTTTGTAGAAGTTGTACTGCCGCTACACCTTCCGGAATACTACACCTATCGCGTTCCGTTTGAATATAACGACTTCGTTGCCGTAGGGCAAAGGGTGATAGTACAGTTTGGGCAAAAGAGGCTGTATTCGGCACTGGTAAGGAAAATACACACCGAGGTACCGGCCTACAAAACCAAGTATATCCTTTCCATACTCGACTACGAACCCATCGTTGGAGAAACACAATTCAAGTTTTGGGAATGGATGGCCGGCTACTATATGTGCTACGTTGGCGATATTATGGCTGTAGCCTTGCCATCGGCATTCCGCCTGGCAAGCGAATCTACCATTGCCATACATCCCGAATTTTCCGGCGAATACGGAAACCTCACAAAATCTGAACTCAATGTATTGGAAGCGCTGATGAACAAAAGTGTTCTTTCGATATCCGAAATTTCAAACATAACGGGCTACCAAAAGATATTTCCCCTACTGAAAACAATGATAGAAAAGAAAATCATTGTTATGGAAGAGGAAATAAAACAGAGGTATGTCCCCAAGAAGGAAAAATACCTATCACTTAGCGACAAGTATAAGAATAACGAAGCCGAAACCAAAGAGCTGTTCGACACATTGGAAAAAAAGACCTCTACACAAAAGCAGCTTACCGTGCTGCTTGCATTCTTCCGCCTATCGGAGTTTGGCAAAAACGCTATCGCCAAAAAGCAGCTCACACAGAATACCGACCTATCAGCTTCGGCCATAAACACCCTTATCCGCAACGGAGTATTGGTAGAAGAAGAACGTGTCGAAAGCCGCCTTACCGATGGCGATGCCACTGCCACCGCCGACGATATTGAGCTGAACGAACAACAACAAAACGCCCTCAACATCTGCCTACACCCCGACAGCAAGAGCGTAACCCTGCTACACGGAGTAACATCGAGTGGCAAAACCGAAGTGTATATAAAGCTAATAGACAAAGTAGTAAAGGAAGGCAAACAGGTGCTTTTCCTACTGCCCGAGATAGCACTTACATCGCAAATAATAAACCGCCTACGCAAATACTTTGGCAACAAAGTGGGAGTATATCACTCCCGTTTTTCTACCAACGAACGTGCCGAGGTATGGAACAAAACCATTATGGGCAAGGACGGTGGCTACCAGATACTGCTTGGAGCACGCTCGGCAGTGTTCCTGCCATTTCAGAACCTTGGGCTGGTGGTGGTAGATGAGGAACACGATAGTTCGTATAAACAATACGAGCCTGCCCCACGCTACAACGGACGAGATTCGGCCATATATCTTGCCCACCTATTTGGAGCCAAAACAATACTGGGATCGGCCACACCATCGCTGGAATGCTACTACAACGCACAAACCGAAAAGTATAGCCTTGCCACCATGGATAAACGCTATGGCGGACTGATGATGCCCGAAATACTATGTGTAGACATGAAAGAGGCCTCACGCACCAAAGAGGTGCAACTACACTACAGCAAGTTTCTGCTAGACCACATACAAGAGGCACTCGAAAACAAAGAGCAGGTAATATTGTTCCAAAACCGTCGCGGTTTCTCGTTGCGGCTGGAATGCGATGCCTGCCATTGGATACCGGAATGCAAACACTGCGACGTATCACTAGTATATCACAAACAGACCAACAGCCTACGTTGCCACTACTGCGGCTACTCTATACCCATACCCAATGAATGCCCCGCATGCCACTCCACAGGAATCAAGATGAAAGGCTTCGGCACCGAAAAGATAGAAGAAGACTTACAAATACTCTTTCCCGATGCCAGGATAGCACGTATGGACCTCGACTCTACAACACAAAAAAAGAAATACCTAGAAATACTTACAGACTTTGAGGACCGCAACATAGACATACTTGTAGGCACACAGATGATAACCAAAGGGTTGGACTTTGACAATGTGAGTGTGGTGGGCATACTTAGTGCCGACAACATGATTTCCTTCCCCGACTTCCGTAGCTTCGAACGCAGTTTTCAGCAGATGACACAGGTAAGCGGTCGTGCCGGTCGCCACGGCCGACGCGGCAAAGTAATAATCCAAACCTACAACCCCTACCACCAAGCCATACGCGATGTGATAGACAATAACTACCTTTCGATGTACAAAAGCCAGATAAACGAACGCCGTGTGTTTCGCTATCCTCCATTTTTCAAGCTCATACGCATAACAGTTAAGCATAACGACGAACGTATAGTTAACGAAGCCTCATCGCTATTGGCATACGACCTGCGGCAGGTGTTTGGCAACAGGGTTCTAGGTCCGGAATACCCATCGGTGTCCAGAATAAGAAATTCGTACCTCAAAAACATATTGGTACGTTTTGAAAAAAGCGAAGCCATAGCTCAAGGCAAGAAAATTATTATCAATATCAGCAACAATATCATCAACCAAAAAGAATACTCCAAAGTAACCATCATCCACGATGTAGACCCACAATAAAAAAAAACGAGAGCCGGCAGATAACCGGCTCTCGAATATATTTCATCATCATTCTACAATCCTACCGTTTATGCTATAGGCATTTTTCGGTCGAGGCGGAACGTTACAGGCGAAATCTTAAGCACAGGAGCTGTTTGCAAACGTTTATGCTCGTTATTTCTTACAAGTTTCAGCACCCTTGCCACCAGCTCGGGGTCGTCTACCTCCTCACATATCTCTTCGTAGCACATCTCGTCCTCTATCAGCATAGTCAGTATCTCGTCCAGCTTGTTGTAGTCGGGTAGCGAGTCGGAGTCTTTTTGGTCCGGACGCAATTCGGCCGACGGTGCTTTTTCTATGGTATTGCGTGGTATACGCTCTTCGTTGCGATTTATGTATTCGGCCAGCTCGTATACTTCGGTTTTGTATATATCACCTATCACCGAAAGAGCGCCGCAGCTGTCGCCATACAATGTACCATATCCCACAGCAGCCTCACTTTTGTTGGTGGTATTAAGCAGTATGGCACCGGTTTTGTTGCTTATAGCCATCAGCAAACCGCCACGTATGCGTGCCTGCATATTTTCCTCCGTAACATCTTCGGGCATACCTTGAAATATTGGTGAAAGAGTTTTCTTCATCTGCTCAAACATATCTTTTATAGGCACAATATCGTATGGCATACCAAGGTTTTTGGCCAAAGCCACAGCATCGTTTACCGAGTGGTCGCTGCTGTATTGCGATGGCAACAATATTCCCCTTACATTTTCAGCGCCAAGGGCATCGGCGGCCAACACAGCCACTATAGCCGAATCTATCCCCCCCGATAGGCCTATAAGAGCTTTCTTCAAGCCGTTTTTGCGGAAATAGTCGCGTATGCCCATCACCAATGCCTTATATACAAG
>JAFWBF010000103.1 GCA_017507285.1 Bacteroidales bacterium
CAATTGGCGTTCTAGTAATTCGGCTCTAAGTTGATATGGACTTGAATATTCAGGTTTTCCATCTCCATCAAAATCTAATCTTATCCATTGTTCAAATTCATAACAATCTGTGGGATATTGTCTTTTTATATTATTTTTTTTATCGTATTTGCACCATTTCTCTAAATCTTCCATTGATAGTGGACAATAATCGTATTCGATTAAAAGTTTTAGCGTGGACCAAATACGATATTTTCTAGCTTGATACAATCGTCTCGCCGAACGATATTTTGTTCGTTTTGAGGCATAAGAATATTCGCCGGTTTTTCCTTTTCCTACACCAGATTTGAAAATAATAGAATTAAAAAACTCTATTTGGTCAATGAAATTGTTTCCATTATCAGTGTTTCTAACAAATAATCCCAATGAATTTGTTCCTGCATCGATACCTAAAATTTTTGCCATAAATCAATATTTTATTTTGTTGGTTGAATATTTTTTATTATCTTTGCACTCAGATACAAAATAAAAGACTTATCACAATAAGGCTATAAGCCGAAGATTGACTTGCTCTTGCGTACTTCCGTGAGAGCATTTTTTGTTTATCAATATTCATTATTTTTACTATTTTGAGTATCATTTTTGTGCAATAAATGTTTTGCAAAGGTATAAAATTTTATTGATATAAAAACAAAATAATTGAAATATTTTATTTTACGCCATCGTTTAGATACTTAAATATGGTTTGTGTATCAAAGTGCTGTTTATGAAAATATGCAACAGTACTGCAACAGAGGTGCAATACTATTGCATAAACCATGCTGTTGGGCTCTTAAAATTCCCATAGTTTTGGGTAAAAGTGTGGCGGTTTTTTGCGTGGAAAGCAGTACTTGTAGAGAAAAAAACGATTATTCGTTTTTCCAAAAACGATCGATCGGTTGTATATGGACCGAATAATCGTTTTTGAAAAATCGATTATTCATTTTTGAGAAAACGATTATTTAATTTTTTTTGGGAAAGTGAGGGAAAGTGTTTTGCGGTGGATAAGAATGGACGAAATGATGGCAAAAAAAAGCGTCGGCAAGTTTTTGCCGACGCTTGATTCGGATAGTTTTTTATCCCACCAAATCGTCACCTCCGGAACCGGAATTTTCGCCTCCGCTGTCGGAGTTGCCACCACTGCCGCCCGGCTGGCTGCCGTCGGTAAGTTGGTTGGTACTGATAGTTTCGTAGATCTTCTTTTCGGGATCTACCAAGCGCTGGATGGCAACAAGTCGCTTTTCGGCATTGTTTATGGCATGCTTCAGCTCTTTGTTGGCATCAAAGCGAACTCTCAACCTGTTTAGTTGAGACAAACCTGCATCAACGTTGCTGTACACAGTAGAGCTATCGGTAGTGGCAAAGAATGTGCCCAGTTCGCCCAACTGTACCCTATAGCCCATCGAAAGGAAGAGCTCTATGGTTTGACAACAGCTATCCAGTGCAGCTTTCATGGCGGTGGATTGCATACCGGTGTGCTTGCAGGCAAAGGCCACTACCTCTTTGGTAGAAACTGTTCCTGCATACTGAATGTGGAGGGAGTATTTCAACTCCGTGTCTTTTGTGCCTATTATAGGAGTAGGCTGCTCCTTTGATATGATACTTATCATATTATGAATATTTGATTATGATTATCGAAGGACCCCGATGTACAACTGACTCTCGGTTTATAGTAGCCCCTCGGTTTTCGTTTGCAAAGATACGCCAAAAAAACAAAAATATCAAATCCTCATATCGTTTTAGTTGTTAATAACTTAGTGAAAAACAGCTTTAAGTGCCATTTTTTTGCTACTATCAAATAATCAGATTGATAGGAAAAGTTACTATACTATGTATGGTAGTATATACAATATGTATACCTATGCGAAACATACGGAACAAAACGGCCCAAATTGACTTAAAGGGCCATTATGTTGTTTTTGTTGATAACTTTTTGTTTTGTTGTGGTTTTTAGGGGATAACGGACGACGGACAATAGACAACGGACGGGCGAAGCCGGCTCGCAGTTCATGGCTAAAAAACATTACATTTTGAGTAATACTATATATTTTTTATTCCAAGGCTTAATGTTTGTACCTAACATCAGGCTCTGATTATTTGCTTGAAATACCATATTGTAAGGATAATAGAAAACAAAGTTCCGGTGGCGCAAAATAGTAATATAGATAGTTCGAAACTATTTAGGTTGATGCCTATTGCCAGTACGGCAAGCCTTACTACAAATAGTGCGATATACATGGCTGCTTCGGTGCGTTGGGTGCCAAAGATATTGGGTATAAACGATATGGACGAGCTTATAAGCATGGTGTAGATCCATGGTAGCATATAGCGGAAGTATGTGGAGGCTTCGGCCCATTCGGCACCAAGTATAAAGGTAAGTATGGGTTTGGCAAACACGAATGCTATTACAAACAGAGGTGTAAACGCTATATAGTTGTAGCCAAAAAAGCGTACGATGTCCTTAGCTATAGGTTCGTGGTTGAGGTGTTTGGTTGATATGCGTTCGTACAGCACTCGCTCGTAGGCGCTGTTTATGATGTTCATTGGCCGGAAGGTGAATGTAAATGCCATAGCAAAGAGGCCTATATAGGTTTCGTTGAAATATATTGCCAATAGGGTGAAGGGTAGGTTGGCCGAAAAGCTGTTGATAAAATCTTTTGGCATGGAATAGAGCGGGAAGTTTCGGTGCTTCTTTAGTATGGCGGTAATGGTACCTTTGTCGGGTTGGGGAAGAGCTATTTTTTGCATTCGCAGGTAGTAGTTGATGTTTCCTACAATGCGTCCCATCAGGGTGGCTATAGGTAGCCCCGTTCTTGACAGCCCCACCAGGCCCAATACTATCTTTAGCACCGTGCCGGAAAGGTTGGTGCTTATATCGGAAAAGGCTATTTGCTTAAACTCCTTGTATTTGTTAAACAGTAGGAGATATATGCGGTATTGGCCGTTGAAGAATACCAGCAGGGGGATAAAGAGTATAAGTATATCCAATTTCGAAGCCTTGTTGATGGCAAGTATGGTACATACTGCTATAGCTATCAGCACCGTAGTGCCGAGGCACAGCCTGTGACATAGTTTTACGATGGCGGCAATCTCTTTTGGGTCTTTGCTTATCATTATAGCCTGTTCGTAACGGGCGGTAG
>JAFWBF010000104.1 GCA_017507285.1 Bacteroidales bacterium
GATATGGCTATACACAACGTAATAGGCGACTCGTTTCGCGGTGCTACTTGGGTAAGTATCCACAATGGTGGTGGCGTTGGTTGGGGCGAAGTAATCAACGGTGGTTTTGGTATGGTACTAGATGGATCTGAAGACTGCGATCGTCGCTTGCATAGTATGCTGTTTTGGGATGTAAACAATGGTATATCACGTCGCAGCTGGGCAAGAAATGAAGGCGCAATATTTGCTATCAAACGTGCCATGGAAGTAGAACCGCGTTTGAAAGTAACGCTTCCAAACATGGTAGATGACAGTATTTTGGAAAACTTATTCTAGTTCAAAATTATAAAAAGAGTATAGTTTGTTGGCTAGAAAGGTGCCCATTATGGGTAGTATGCAACAGATTATACTCTGTTTTTACAACAATAAAACAATCATATACTAATGAAAGCCCCAAAGCAAATAACCATAGATGATTACGACTATCATCTGCCAACTGACCGTATAGCCAAGTTTCCTCTTGAAAATAGGGATGAGTCTAAACTCTTGGTCTATAGGGATGGAGTATTTGAAGAATCGGTATTCAATCTTGTTGTGAATCATTTGGATAAGGATACTTTATTGGTCTTCAATAATACCAAGGTAATTCATGCACGATTGTTTTTTCGAAAAGAAACAGGCTCACAGATAGAGATTTTCTGTTTGGAGCCCTACCAAATGGCCATCTCTATTGTTTTCGAGCAAAGGCAACGTTGCACTTGGATGTGCTTTGTGGGCAACAATAAAAGGTGGAAAAACTCTCCCCTATATAGAACAATAGAGGTTGACGGTAAAGAGGTTACGTTATCGGCAACTAGAAAAGAAGCTGTTGCAAACACTTGGATAATAGACTTTGAGTGGGACAATAGTGCGATGACCTTTGCTGAGGTTATAGAGCGTTTTGGAGTTATACCTCTGCCACCATACCTCAACCGATCGGCTGAGGATAGCGACAAGGAGAGGTATCAAACCGTTTATGCCGAACACGAAGGTTCTGTGGCAGCTCCGACTGCAGGACTGCACTTCACACAATCGGTGTTTGACAATCTTCGTAAAAAAGGTATCAATACCGAATTTATAACTCTACATGTGGGTGCAGGAACTTTCAAACCTGTAGATTCAGAAACTATTGGTGAACATGAAATGCATGTGGAGAGGATTGAGATTTTGCGTAGCAATGTGGAACATTTGCTCTCACATGTGGGTAAACCTATCATTCCTGTGGGTACAACATCGGTGCGTACACTAGAGTCGTTGTATTGGTTTGGCGTAAAGTTGCAGTTTAACCCTTCGTTGGAAGAAATGCATATACTGCAGTGGGAGCCCTACGAATTGACCGACAAAGGAGAGGTGCCACTCGAACAATCTTTGAAAAATGTGCTTGCTTTTATGCACCGTCTAGGTGTGGATAAACTTTATGGTGATACGCAGTTGATGATAGCTCCAGGCTATAAATATCATGTTGTAAGTGGTATAATTACCAATTTTCATCAGCCAAAGAGTACATTACTGTTACTAGTATCAGCTCTTATTGGCAACGTGTGGAAAGAAGGATATAGTTATGCCCTCAATCACGGTTTTAGGTTCTTAAGCTATGGCGACAGCTGCCTATTTTTGCCATAAGGCATGGACGTTTGTTGTAAAAATATCAAAAATTAAATATCAGACGATAGAACAAAAATTTGTAGACACACAATAGAAAGTATATAAGTTATGAAGTACAACCGCATATTATTGAAACTTAGTGGCGAATCGCTTATGGGATGTCAAAGTTATGGCATATCGCCCGAAATGCTTGAACAGTACGTTAAGGACATCAAAACTGTGGTGGAAAAGAAAGTTCAAGTATCAATAGTGATAGGTGGAGGCAACATTTTTCGTGGTCTTAGTGGAGCAGCAAAGGGTATGGACCGTGTGCAAGGCGACTATATGGGAATGCTTGCAACGCTTATTAATAGTATGGCTCTTCAAGCCGAGTTGGAGAAACAAGGAGTTAAGACAGAATTGCTTTCGGGTTTGGCTATAGAGCCTATCTGTAAGGAAATGAGTCGTCGCCGAGCCATCGAGGCTATGGAAGAAGGCAAAGTTGTAATCATCGGTGGTGGTAGCGGAAATCCCTTCTTTACTACCGATACTGCATCGGCACTACGTGCTGTGGAGATAAAAGCCGATGTGATACTTAAGGGTACTCGTGTAGATGGTGTGTACACTGCCGACCCCGAAAAAGACCCTACTGCTACCAAATACACAGCGTTGTCGTATCAGGAAGCACTTACAAAGAAACTTAAAATCATGGATCTTACAGCCTTTGCCCTATGTGAGGAGAACAACCTGCCTATATATGTCTTTGACATGAATAAGGTAGGAAACCTGCTGAAGGTGGTGGAAGGCCAAGAGATTGGAACAGAAGTGAAACACATATAAATATAAAACATAACAGATATGAACGATTTATCGAAGGCATGTTTGGATGAAGCTAAAAACAACATGCAAGGAGCAATCAAACACTTGGAAGCAGAGCTTACCAAGATACGTGCAGGCAAAGCAAATCCTGCTATGCTTGATGGAATAAAAGTAGACTATTATGGCACACCTACTCTTATCAGCCAAATAGCAAATATTTCAACACCGGATCCACGCAATATTACTATTCAACCTTGGGAAAAGAACATGATGGGAGCTATAAGTAAGGCAATACAAGCTGCCAATTTGGGCTTCAACCCACAGCAAGAGGCCGATATGTTGCGCATCATTATCCCACCGCTTACAGAGGAACGCCGTAAAGAATTGGCCAAAGCAGCCAAAAGCGAAGTGGAAACAGGCAAAGTAAACATCCGTAATGCTCGTAGAAATGTTATGGATAAAGTGAAAAAGTTGAAAGACAAAGGTGTTCCTGAAGACGAAGTGAAACAATTGGAAAAGGAAGTGCAAGACGTTACTGATAAGTATATTGCAGAAGCCGACAAGATATTTGATGCCAAACAAAAAGAAATAATGGCAGTATAGGACAAGACATTTGTTATGACAGATACAAACAAACAGGCACCCTCAAAAGGTACCTGTTTGTTTATATATCAATATTTGTTTGTCCTCTATTAAAAAGGGAAGTCTTCGATTTGTTTGGTATTCTCGTTAAGAATTTCCTCTATTGGTTGTTGAATAACTTCATCTTGTGTATTGGTGTAATTTCTGTTGGCTAGCACAGTGAAATTCTCTACCAACACCTCGGTAACATAGCGTTTGTTTCCATCCTTATCTTCCCACGAACGAGTATGTAATTTACCCTCAATGTATACTTGGGTGCCTTTCTTTAAAATCTTCTCTGCTATATCGGCCAAACCTCTCCAACACACTACATTGTGCCAATCTGTTTGTTCTATTTTCTGACCATCTTTGTTCTTAAAAAACTCGGTTGTTGCCAATGGAAAAGTCGCTTTCTTGGCAGTATCGAACGTAATAACTTCAGGGTCTTTGCCTAAGTTTCCAATCAGTATAACTTTATTTACTCCTATCATAACTCAAATGTTTGTTTCGTCAAATCGTTTTACCTAAGTGCATAATCTAGATTTTTCAACCTAAAAACATCACAAATTAGACGGCAAATTTAGAACTTTTTTTTCAATCGGAGAAGAAAAACTTTTAGATGATTTATATCTCTTTGTATATCAATGGAAAATAAAGTGCCTATTTTTTCAATTTTTGACAAACAAGTAGATAAAATTTCTTGCTCTATATAAAAAATGACCTCTTTAGAGCAATTTTTTTATGTTTACAATCAGTTTATCTCAAATGCTTGACCGAAGTTTTTGCTCGAGTATTTGTGGGTAAATCAATCGATTTTAGTGCGTATAATATTTGATATTCAGAATGTGTAATGTTCGATAGTTTGTGTGTACAATGCTTGGTAGTTAGAATGAGAATGTTCGATAGTTAGACTGAGAGTGCTCGATAGTTTGGGTGTACAATGTTCGATGGTTTGGCTGTGTGATGTTAGACCAATAAAAATCGATTGTCGAGCATTTTTGAACATGCTTTCACCATCCAAAAAGCTTGTTGTTTGAACTAAAAAACCATATGAAAGCTTGTTAAAAAATACACGAATTTTGGAAGCTTACAAAAAAATATTTGGATAAGTTTGGTGTAGTGGTCATTTTTTTGTAACTTTGCAAATGAATAATATGGTAGAATCAACTTGTTTGATGGTTATAATGATTTGTATTATATCCGATTGGACAAGGTTTGCAAGAATATAAAATTGTTTTTTGCAAATGTTTTTCGTATAAATTATAGATAGAAAAAATAGAATGATATGAAAATACTGAAACTAGTTCCTTTTGTGGTGGTGATTGCATTGTTTGCATCGTGTTATACACCTAAGAATATGACTTATCTGAAAGATGCCGAACGAGGCACAGTGGAAACTATTCAGCAAACTTTTGAGTTGAAGATTCAGAACAACGATATTCTGATGATCTTGGTCGAAAGTGAAAGTCCGCAAGTTGTAATGGCTTTTAATAAACAGACTAACAAGCAAACCAATACTCAGTATGGAGGTGGTTATAACCAATTCCAAAATATCAACCCATTGACGGAAGGATATTTGGTTAAGAACAATGAAATAGTCTTTCCTATATTGGGCAAAATAAAAGTTGGCGGTTTGACTACTCAAGAAGTATCTAAAATAATAGAGGATAAACTTATTTCCGGAGGTTATGTTACAGACCCTGTTGTAACCGTGAAGTTGCTCAACTACAAGGTTTATGTTATGGGCGAAGTGGCACGTCCGGGTGTTGTAAATGTTGCAAATGAAAAGATGACATTGCTTGAAGCCTTGGCTGCATCGGGCGATTTGACTATTTATGGCAAACGTGAAAATGTGACAGTTATAAGAGAAAAGGATGGCAAACGTGAGGTTGGAACAGTTGACCTTACTTCGAAAGACGTATTCACATCGCCGTTTTATTACTTGCAACAAGATGACATTGTATATGTAGAACCTAATAAATTGCGCAAGCGTCAAGGCACACGAGATCTTACATTTATATCTGTAGGAACCTCTACAGCATCGTTCCTTGCTACAGTGCTGTCAATTTTTATAACTTTGGGTAACAGATAAACATTAGATTACATAAAATTATAGACTTTGAGTTAATGGAAAATCAACTAAACAACAATGTAAGAAGACCCGAACAAGAAGAAACAACAATAGACATTCGTGAGATATTGTTCATGGTGTTGCACAATTGGTGGATATTCTTAATATCAATGGTAGTGTGTGGTGTGATAGCATTCATTGCTGCCAAAATGCAAGCTCCCACATACGAGGAATCGGCTATGATTCTTATCCGCGACGAAAAGGCAGGTGGTGCTTCTGCTTTTGAGGGATCGGCGCTGTTTGAAGATTTGGGTATGTTTGGCAAAGGTTTGGTGCTTGAAAATGAAATATATGTTCTGCAATCCACACCTATTATGTCGAAGGTTGTAGATAAATTGAACCTACAAGTAAATTATCAGGTAAACACAGTCTTTAAGAAGAAAGACCTTTACGATGAAAGTCCTGTCACTCTTACGATGATGAACAAGAAGGGCGAGCCAAACGAGCTAAGCATGAGGGTGGAGGTATCGCTTCATGGTGACGGCACGTATAATTACGCTTTGGAAGTTCCTAAACAGAAGATAGAACTAACTGGAACAGCACAATATGGCGAGATAGTTGATGTGGATAGTTTAAATTGTTTTTCCATTGATGAAACCGGATTCTTTGCAGAAGAGTATTTGGACAAGTCTATCATGATATCGGTAACTCCAACTTATTATAGAGCCAAAGCTCTGCTAGGGAATCTTACTGTAACTCGTCCCGATAAGATTACCGGTGTACTAAATCTTACTATGAAGGATTCCAATCCGTTGCGTGCACAACGAATATTGGATACTTTGATAGCCGTTTACAACGAAGATGCTATTGCAGACAAAAATAAGATAGCACAGAATACCGAAGACTTTATTGTAAACCGTATTCATTTGATATCTGGCGAGTTGGAAAATGTTGATGAGCAGGTGGCTAATTTGATGGCTGAAAATCAGATTACAGATGCTGCTACTGCTGCCAACCTTATAGCTACTGAGGGTGTGAAGTCGAACGAAGAACTTAACGCTGTTGAGGTTGAGTTGGCTATGGTTCAGTACTTGCAAAAGCATCTTGCCGATCCGTCAAACAAAGATGGTCTTCTGCCTGGCGGTGTTATAAATGATGCGGGAGTAAATGCTCTTATAAGTAACTACAATGCTCAAAAATTGGAGTACGACAAGATGGTGAACAGTTCTGGTGTAAACAATCCTACAACAAAAAATCTTCATCGCTCGTTGGAAGATACACGTGAGGCTGTTGTTCGTTCTGTCGACAACTTGGTGGAAACTATAAAGATAAAGAGAGGAAGTCTTTTGAAACGAGAAAAGATAACCAAAACTAAAATTACAAGTACTCCACAGCAACAAAAAGAACTTCAAGATGTAACACGTCAACAGGCTATAAAGCAAGAACTATATATGTATTTGTTGCAGAAGCGTGAAGAAAATGCCCTCACTTTGGCAATCACCGAATCCAATGCAAAGATAGTTGAGGCTGCCAATGGAACGGGTATTCCTGTTGCACCACGTACTATTATGTATTTGTTGGTAGGTTTGGTTTTGGGTTTAGCCATGCCATTGGTATATATGTTCTTGTGGGAATTTTTTAATACCAAAGTGCGTTCCAAAACCGATATTGAAAAACTTGTAACCATACCTATAATAGGAGAAATACCCGAAAAGGGTAAGGATAGGGAGGAAGATTATATAGTGGTAACTGAGAATGGAAAAGATATGATAACAGAGTCTTTCCGTATATTGCATTCCAATATACAATTCTTCTTGCAAGATCCATCTCAAAAGGTTATACAGATGGTTTCGTCAATACCAGGCGAAGGAAAGTCTCACACTAGTTTGAATTTGGCTTTGTCCTTTGCGTTTTTGGGCAAGAAGACTATCATATTAGATATGGACTTGCGTAAGCGTTCGCTTTCAAAGGTAATGGATAAAAACAAGGGAAATGGTATAATCCAATACTTGATAGGCAAGGAAGGCGATATAAACAATATTATAACACATAGTCAGATATCGTCGAACTTGCACTATATCGTTTGCGAGAAAACTCCGCCAAATGCTACTCAATTGTTGTTGACAGATAAGTTTGAAAAGCTTATAGAGCAGTTGAAACAGACTTATGATTATATAGTAATAGATTCTACTCCGGCACAAGTTATTGCTGATGCTGTTATTATAAATAAAACTGCCGATTTGACTTTGTATATATCGCGTATAGGAGTTTTGGATAAACGTTTCTTGCCAAATATTCAAGAATTGTACACATCTAGCAAGTTTAAGAATATGGCAATGATACTTACTGCTGTACCTATTACGAAAAAAGGATCTGGATATGGATATGGA
>JAFWBF010000105.1 GCA_017507285.1 Bacteroidales bacterium
AGCCGGAATAGTGGCAGCCGGTGCAGCCCTGCATTATCTGTCCGAAACACGCCACGACCGCAACAACCACATTTGCAAGATAACACGCATAGAGGAAGACAAATATGTATGGATAGACAAGTTTACGGCTCGCAACTTGGAGCTTGTATATTCGCCCAACGAAAATGCCAAAACCCTTACCGACATTATAGACCGCACTACCACCCCAATGGGTGCCCGTCAGTTACGCCGATGGATAACACTGCCTCTGAAAGAGATAACCCTTATCGAAAGCCGCCTGAAAGTAGTAGATTTTTTAATACAAGATGAAGAGTTTGCCGATAGGATAAAAGAACAAATAAAAGTAATTGGCGACCTCGAACGCCTAATATCAAAAGTGGCAGTAGGTCGTATAAACCCACGCGAGATGCTACACCTGCAACACTCGCTGGAAGCTGTAAGCGAGATAAAGATGCTATGTTGCTCATCGGGAAACGATTGGTTGAAAGCCATTGGCGAAAAACTAAATCCGTGCACTATGATGGCCGAGAGAATAGGCCGAGAGATAAACAACGACGCTCCGGTGGTAGTAGCCAAAGGCAATGTTATAGCCGCAGGTGTCAACCAAGAGTTGGACGAACTAAGACTACTATCGTCGTCAGGCAAAGACTACCTATCGGCAATACAGCAACGCGAAAGCGAAGAAACAGGAATACCATCGCTTAAGATAGGTTTCAACAACGTGTTTGGCTACTACCTGGAAGTAACCAACACCCACAAAAACAAAGTTCCGGCAACATGGACTCGCAAACAAACCCTTACCAACGCCGAACGATACATAACCGAAGAACTAAAAGAATATGAAAATAAAATACTTGGTGCCGAAGAAAGAATAGCAGTGCTGGAAACACAACTATTTGAACAACTGCTGATAGCTCTGACCGAATATGTACAACCCATACAGTACGACGCACAATTGATAGCACAACTAGACTGCCTGCAAAGTTTTGCCACCGTGGCACTAGCCAACAACTACTGCCGACCCGAACTTAGCGACAGCCACACCATAAGGATATACGATGGGCGACATCCGGTGATAGAAACTCAACTGCCAATAAGCGAAAGCTATGTAACCAACGATGTGTTACTCAACGACAACGACCAACAGATAATAATAATAACCGGTCCTAATATGTCGGGTAAATCGGCTTTGCTACGACAAACAGCACTGATAGTACTTATGGCACAAATAGGTTGCTATGTACCGGCACGAAAAGCCGAGATAGGTGTAGTAGACAAAATATTTACCCGTGTAGGCGCTTCCGACAATATATCGTCGGGCGAATCAACATTCATGGTCGAAATGAACGAAACGGCCAATATATTGAACAACATATCAGACCACAGCCTTGTACTGCTCGACGAAATAGGCCGCGGAACAAGCACCTACGACGGCATATCCATAGCATGGGCTATAACCGAATACCTACACAACCACCCCACATGTCGCCCAAAAGTAATGTTTGCCACCCACTATCACGAACTGATAGACATGGAAACCCAATTTGAAAGAATAAAAAACTACCATATATCGGTAAAAGAAATAGACAACAAGGTAATATTTTTGAGAAAATTGGTAGAAGGAGGTAGCGAACACAGCTTTGGAATACATGTGGCACGTATGGCAGGTATGCCACCTCAAGTACTAAAACGTGCACAAAATATGCTAGAAATTCTAGAAAAAAAGAGCGAAAAAATTGAAGAAAACGAGTCAAAAAACAGAAAAAAACAGAAAAAAATCGATGAAAAAACAGAAAAAAACGGCTATCAACTGAGTTTTATTCAGCTCGACGACCCAACTTTATTGGACATTCGAGATAGGATATTAAACATTGATATAGACACTCTTACACCCATAGAAGCACTATTCAAACTAAACGAGATAAAAAAAATTGTAAAGAAAAAGTAGAAAAAATTTGGTCAGTTTCAAAAATAGTCGTACCTTTGCAATCGCAAACGAACAAGAAAAGACATGTTCGAAAAGATTGAGAAAAGCGGAAATAGCTCAGTTGGTAGAGCACGACCTTGCCAAGGTCGGGGTCGCGAGTTCGAGTCTCGTTTTCCGCTCAAAGAAGCCCGAATATAGTTCGGGTTTTTTTTGACACTCGGCATAAGAGATTAGGTGCCGGCAAGAAATTTGCTCTGGTGGTGGAATTGGTAGACACGCAGGACTTAAAATCCTGTGACCATTGCGGTCGTGCGGGTTCAAGTCCCGCCCGGAGTACAGAAAGCGAAACAACAGAATTGGTGTTTCGCTTTTTTGTTTTGCAGATTATTCGTACCTTTGCAAAATCATTTAAACACACATTGCATACCTATGGAAGTTGTAAAACCCGTAATAGAAGAAAGTTGGTTGAAAGTACTAAAACACGAATTTGAAGCAGATTATTTTGCCAACCTCAAAAGTTTCCTTGTAGAAGAACGCCGACAATACCTGTGTTTTCCCAAAGGAAAAGATATATTTGCTGCCTTTTGGCATACACCATTCCACCAAGTAAAGGTGGTAATATTAGGCCAAGATCCCTACCACGGCGAAGGCCAAGCCCACGGATTGTGTTTTTCGGTGCCGCAAGGCATTGCCTGCCCCCCATCGTTGATAAATATATTTAAGGAGATAAACAGCGATATAGGCACCAACATACCTACCACCTGCGGAACCCTTACAGGATGGGCCAAACAGGGAGTATTCCTGCTCAACACCACCCTTACAGTACGAGCCCACAAAGCCGGTTCGCATTACGGACATGGATGGGAACAGTTTACCGACAGAGTTATAAGCAACCTATCCGAACAGCGTAGTGGCATAGTGTTCCTGCTGTGGGGCAACCCTGCCATAGCCAAAAGCAAGCTGATAGACACATCCAAACATCATATCCTTACAGCACCCCACCCTTCGCCCCTATCGGCATACAGAGGGTTCTTTGGCTGCAAACACTTCAGCCAAACCAACCAAATACTTATAACTCAGGGACAAGAACCTATCGATTGGGCAAAAACAATATAGTATAACTATAGGCAACTTCTGAAAGATAATTTTGGCAGAATGTACCCCTCCTCTTAGAAGTTGCCTTGATATCTCCGCTACAGAATATTGCTGAGTATTTCATGGATTATCTTCCTCAACTTCATAATCTATTATGCTTAAAGGCTTAACACAAGATGGTACGATATATAGTTCCCCAAGCCGTTTGGGGAACTCTCCCAAGCCGCTTGGGGAGGGTTCCCAAACGGCTTGGGATATATCCCCAAATGGCTTGGGGAACCATGGTTCTAACGTAAACATATCATCATGTTAAGCATCTTATCCCAAGG
>JAFWBF010000106.1 GCA_017507285.1 Bacteroidales bacterium
ACAAGGCGAAAAAGGCTCGCAAGTAGCCTTGGGATATATGTATAGCGATGGCGATGGCGTAGAACAAGATTACAAGGAAGCATTTAAATGGTTCCTTATGGCTGCCGAATGTGGTAGTGAAGTAGGGCAAGTAATAGTTGGTACAATGTATGCCGATGGTCAAGGTGTAGAGCAGAGCTATGAAAAGGCAAAACAATGGTGGACCAAAGCTGCAAGGCAAGGCGACTTTAAGGCTATGTATAATTTAGGAATGTTATACCTAAACGGCGACGGTGTGGAGCAGGATTATAAAAAAGCTGCCACTTGGCTTACAAAAATAGCCAAAGTTGGACACCCGGAAGCTCAATATACTTTAGGCGAATTGTATGAAAAAGGACTTGGAGTAAAGCAAGACTATTCAAAAGCTGTAAAGTGGTATAGCATGGCAGCAAGTCAAGGTGATGTTGCTGCAAAAGAAAAGCTGATAACATTGAAAAAGATATGTTAGAACAATAATAAAGAAGTATTTGAATTTGATAACAACCCTAATTGATCGTTAGAATTTCCGCAAGATTATAATGGAATTGAATTGCGATGTAACGATAATATTCAGTGATTTTCTTTTCGGCATCCTCGGTCAAACTCAGCTTCAACAACCCAAAAACTCGAATATATACAATCGTTAATAATGTTTAAATCTACTTTTCTAAAGGATGAAATTTAGAGCATTTCGCCTGTTGATAGTAAGTGATTGATTTTCAGACATTGTGTTCTTCTCTTTCTGAGAGTGCGTTCTCAAATTCTTGAGAGTGCACTCTCAGCAGCTTGAGGATGCACTCTCAGCGGCTTGAGAGTGCACTCTCAAAAAATTGACTCTGCAATGTTCTCCAAATATTACTTTAGAGGTCCTTTTTTGTGTATGATAATTTCTAAAAATGTCATAAAAATGAATCAATGAATTCCCCTTTATATTTCGAATTGCCGATTAGGGTTCAATCGATGATCAACGGCCAAATTCACAGCAGTGAAATACTTATTTCCAACTTTATCGTTCGAGTTTAGTTGTTTGAACATTTGGTTGGCAATGAGGAAAATGTTCCTTCAAATATCGGTTCTAGGAGTAATATATGTTGGGAATCACTTTGGCAAAATCATTTTGTTTTGGGAAAAAAACTCTGATGATTCTGAAAAAAATGTTGTATCTTTGTGCATGGCTAAGAGACATTAGTTCTTGGTTTGTTATTATTGTAAAGATGTTGATTTGTTGTTAATTATATGAAGTTGTCATATCAACAAATGTGGCATTTTTTTTCAGACATTAAAACCGAATAAAGTAAATCTTATGAAAGGAAATGAACTAAAACCGCATATAGGAATATTTGGGAGAAGAAATTATGGCAAAAGCAGTCTTATAAACCAGATTACGGGACAAAGCATTGCCATAGTGTCGGATATGCCGGGCACTACCACCGACCCTGTGCGAAAAACCATGGAGGTAAAGGGTGTGGGGCCCGTGGTATGGATAGATACTGCCGGTGTTGATGACGAAGGTGAGCTTGGGCAATTGAGGGTTATAAAAACCAACGAGGCAATGAAGCATGTCGATTTGGCAATCATTGTCTTTTCCAACAATGTTTTCGACACAGTGGAAGAAACGCTTGTGGCTACTTGTCATGAACTGAAAATACCATTTTTGCTCGTTTACACAAAAGCCGACCTCGAGCCTCCTCGAGCTTCGTTTATAGAAGAAATAGAGCGTCGTTACGAAAACAAAGTTCTCGTTGCATCGAACAAGGATGCCTACAGTCAAACTCTTTTGCTCGATGCCATACGCTCCTCTTTGCCCGAAACGGCTTATGTACACAAATCGTTGCTAGGCAGTGTAATCAACGCAGGCGAAACCATTGTATTGGTTACTCCAATAGATTCATCGGCACCCGAAGGTCGGATGATATTGCCACAGGTGCAAACCATTCGTGATATTTTGGATAACGATTGTATTGCCGTCGTGTGTAAAGAAACACAACTTGAGCAACAGCTTGCCGCAATGAAACAGCCACCCTCGTTGGTGGTTACCGATAGCCAGGCGTTTGCCTACGTTTCGAGTGTAGTACCCGACTCTGTTCCGCTTACCAGCTTCAGTATAGTATTGGCTCATGCCAAAGGCCTTTTTGCCGAATATGTGGAGGGAACGCCTACCTTGGATACTCTTTGTGATGGCGATACTGTGCTCATGCTTGAGTCGTGCACCCACAAAGCATCGTGCGAAGACATCGGACGTGTAAAATTGCCAAATCTTATTCGAAAATATTCGGGAAAGCAAGTCAACTTTGACCATGTATCAGGGCTTACATCTCTCGAAAAGCTAATCAGCAATTATCGGATGGTTATACAATGTGGAGGTTGTGTGGTTACGCCAAAACAATTGTCCAATCGTTTACAGCCGGCCCTCAATGCCGGGGTTCCGGTATCCAATTACGGATTGGCCATAGCTTATATGACCGGCATATTTGACCGTGCAATAAAGGTATTCAGATAAAAGAAAATATGATATTAATTATACGAAAATGAACAAACAACCGAAAATATCTATAATAGCAGCCGTGGCTCAAAATGGAGCCATTGGTAAGGATAATGACTTGCTGTGGCATATCTCAGCCGACCTTAAGCGTTTCAAACAGCTTACTTTGGAACATACCGTAGTGATGGGTAAAAGCACCTACGATTCGCTGCCCGTACATCCGTTTCCAAAGCGTAGAAACATAGTTATAACACGTCAAGATAATCTTCGATTGGAGGGTTGTGAGATGGCTCATTCTATTGCTGAGGCCATGGCTTTATTTAATCGCGACGAAGAAACTTTTGTGGTAGGGGGCAGCAGTATATACGAGCAATTTTTGCCTTACGCCGATAAGTTGTACATCACTTGGGTTTACAACGATTTTGAAGCCGATTGTTTTTTTCCTACTATCGACGGCGAACAGTTTGTTGTAACTCAAAAGTCGGAGCGTATGCACGACGAAAAGTCCGGTTTGGACTTTGCTTATTTTGAATACGAACGATTAAAATAGACATTATATAACGATGAGAATACTGATACAACGGGTTAAGCGGGCAAGTGTAACCATCGAAGGTGATGTTAAAAGTAGTATAGGTAAGGGTTTGCTTATACTTGTGGGAATTGAAGATTCTGATACCGATGAAGATATAGAATGGTTGTGTGGCAAAGTGGTACGCTTGCGCATTTTCGATGATACCGATGGAGTAATGAACCTTTCTATTGCCGATATTGATAAAGGTGGTATATTGGTGGTAAGCCAGTTTACACTTCATGCCAGCACAAAGAAGGGCAATCGCCCCTCATATATACGAGCATCTAAACCCGAATTTGCAGTGCCTATGTACGAAAAGTTTATAGAAAAGTTGTCACAAATGTTTGGAAAACCAATACAAACCGGAGTTTTTGGTGCTGATATGCAAGTGGAACTTATAAATGATGGTCCTGTAACTATTTGGATGGATTCGAAGCAAAAAGAGTGATTGTTGTTTGAAAGCAATTGTAAAACAGTTTACTAGAGTGTTTTGGTAAATAGAATTCGTTTTAATACTTCAAAAAGCAATGAATTTCTATATATTTTACTACGATTTTACTGTAAAAATACTGATGAATCTACCATTTTACCGACAAGTTGAGGAATAAATATTCTTATTAATATATGAAATATCAGCTGATTAACGAAAGGATGGATTTTTTTTAAAAAAAACATGTGTAAATATTTGGTCATATTGAAAAAAGTTAGTACTTTTGCAAATCGAAATTGGTCACGGAGAGATGGGTGAGTGGCTGAAACCAACAGTTTGCTAAACTGTCGTACTCGATTAGGGTACCGGGGGTTCGAATCCCCCTTTCTCCGCCAAAGGAAAATTCGGGATGTAGCGTAGTCCGGTTATCGCGCCTGCTTTGGGAGCAGGAGGTCGCAGGTTCGAATCCTGCTATCCCGACAAAGCAAACAATTTTTGTAAAGTTTTACGCTGGTCTCGTAGCTCAGCTGGATAGAGCAACTGCCTTCTAAGCAGTAGGTCTTGCGTTCGAATCGCAACGGGACTACTTTTTTCATAGAATTTTCGTTGGGTTATATTAGACAAGCACATTGTATTATGTGCTTTCTTTTTATTTGTCTTAGTCGCAAAGTACGTATAAATCTTCGCGAGGATTGAGATAAAGAATGGGTATTTTATATTCGTTTATAATGGTTTTGTCTTCTTGAACACCTATAAAGTATTCCATAACATCACGTTCTTTGGTGGTAGTAGATACCAAAAGCCCAATGTTTTTAGTAGAGGCATATTGCAATACATCAATATCTAGATACTGTGACTGTTGTTTTGCAATAGAATGTTTTTCGTATTTTACATTTAATGAAGCAAACATTTTGTCCAGAAATTTTGTGTTGTCGTACCATTTTGCACGCAGAAATTCATCTTCGTATTTAGGTGAAAAAGCGTGTAGCAAACTATTATTGAATCGAGAAAAATAGCTTGCCCACAGAAATTTATCTTTACTTTCTTTTTTGAAGTCGATGGAAAATGCTATATTTTGTAGCATATCAGTATTTTTTAGAGGTTCTTGTGCTAGAAGGAATGCAGTTTTGCATTCTGCAAAATTCCTCAAAACATTTTTTCTTGATAATGGCGATTTACGATGCGCATTTTTGTCTACAGCACCAATCACTGTTACAACGTTGAGAGCTACTGGTAATGCACTAAGTATATCTTTTGTATTCCCTTTTATAGCACAATAAGTTACATTGTTGTCAAGATGTATTTTTGTCCTTAATTCTTGTAAGTGTTTTTCGGCTTCCGATGTTGTTTCGGAGGTATGTTTAGGATCAACTATGCGGAGTAGTATCAAACCTTTTCGGAGCATATTTGCAATAAATAATGCGTACGACAAAACAACCTCGCTATGGGTATAATCGGCTATATAAGCTGCTATGTATTGATCCTTTTTTTCTGACATATATGTTATTTTGTAGCCATAAACGTATTTACAGATAATTTATTTTGTGAAATATGATGAATTATGGTTACAAAATTGAACAAAAAGTTGTACCTTTGAAAACTTTTTATGACATAGATGTAATAAGATAAAACATTATAAATGATTATATTTTAGTGATATGAAACTTGATGATAAGAAACAATATATCCTGCTTTTTGCAATAATTATTCTGCAAACATTGATTTATTCGTGTGCCAATGTTGGATATCCTACCGGTGGAGAAGTGGATAAAAACCCACCAAAGGTATTGGCTTTTGAGCCTGAAAATGAGTCAAAGAATTTTAGTTCTAACAAGCTGATTATACAATTTGATGAGTATATACAGTTGAAGGATGTTGATAATCAAGTGTTGATTTCGCCTCCATTTGAGCAGAAACCCGAAATACAAGCCAAAGGTAAGTCCGTTCATATAAATATTAATGACACCTTGAGGCCAAACACAACTTATTTATTTCAGTTTAAGAATGCTGTGGTAGACAATAATGAAGGAAATCCGTTACCTTCGCTCGATTATGTTTTCAGTACAGGAAATGTTTTGGACAGTTTGTCGATAAAGGGAAGCGTGTCGGATGCTTTTACTCAAAAAGTCGACGAGGAAATATATGTTTTTCTATATTCCGACTTTTCCGATTCAATAGTGGCAAACTCCAAACCGGTGTATGTTACTAAGACAGATAAGGAAGGAAGATTTAAATTTAAATATATAGCTCAGGGCAAATATAAGATAATAGCATTGAAGGATGATGATAAAAGTTTGACGTATAATAATGTATCTGAGAAAATTGCTTTCTCGACAAATCCAATTATTCCCCAATACATAGTAGATAGTTGCGATACCATATTGGCTGTTAAGCTCAATACTTTTGTACAAGAGTCGGGTGTTCAACGTATAACAAATAATAATATGCTGAAAACCGGCAGGGCTATAATTGTCTGCCAGCGTCCGCTTATATCGCCAACTATAAATGCGTTTGGAACAGAAATAGTTAAGTATTTGAATAATACACGTGATACTTTGCTAATTTGGACCAAGCAGCCTACAGACTCGCTATCCTTGATTATTAATGATGAATCAGGTATTAATGATACGTTGAAACTGCGATATTTCCAAAAGAAAGGCAGACCTTCACGTGAGCCTTTCATGAAAACCAATGTAAGAGCCTCTTTCCCTTACTTTGATACCATAAGGATAAGATTTACAAACCCTGTGGATACTATAGCTGATGCCGATGAACTGGTTTATGTAAAAACAGATACTGATAGTTTTTACACCTCGTTGCAGTTTGATTCCGTTATGTTGAATGCTACACTGAAGTTGAAACTTAGACCCGATACCGATTATCAAATCATGATTCCGGGCAATAGATTGACAGATATATATGGTGCTAAAAACGACACCATAATACTTAAAACAAATGTGGATAATTCGACCAATTATGGAACAATAAAGCTAAAGTTGGATTCTATAAATGATACATTGCCATATATCGTTCAGATACTTTCGGAAAAGGACAAAGTAATAGCACAAAAGGTTGCCGACAAAGCAACGGCTGTATTCCCAAATCTTGTGGCCGGGGCATATAGGGTGAGGGTAATTAAGGATTTGAATTGCAATGGAAAATGGGACGCAGGAAATTATTGGCACAACAGGCAGTCGGAACCCGTTTATTTTTTGTCAAAGACAATAGAATTGAGAAACAATTGGGAAATAGAAGAAACATTCTCTTTGCCAGAGTAGAACGTTTGCAAAAATACGGTTGGCAATTCCGCTTCTCAGATTCTTATCCTATCGGATGTCAACCATAATATTCCCCCCGAATCATCGCAAATTAAGATTTAAGTTTTCCCATATACTAAAAACTGACTTTCTTTCATTAGAAAAAACCTTTAAAGAGGTGCTCGGAGGACTTTGGAGGGTTCTTTTGAGAACCTTAGAGGGTTCTCTGGAGAACCTTGGAGGGTTCTCCGAAGAACCTTGGAGGGTTCTCTGAAGAACCTTGGAGGGTCAAAAAACAGATATAAGAACCAAAGCCGAAGGTGGCTGCCTTATAAGCTGGTTATTAAAGCATTTATACAAAAAAAA
>JAFWBF010000107.1 GCA_017507285.1 Bacteroidales bacterium
TATAGTTTGATAAATCGTATCAGGCGAATAGATCGAATCATTAACACTGAAATACAATACAGGATTAGTTACACTGCCTGTACCCAAGTTTCTTAATTCCAAGGATATCGTCTCATCGTATAAACCACAACCTTCTCCTGACACTTCGACATTGTCTATTCCAAGATTTAAAGCAGGAATATTTTGAACCCTAATTTGCACATCCGAACGATAACCCAAACATCCATTGCTATGATATTGAACCAAGTTAGATTCTAATGATCCTAATGACATTAAGTGAGGATTAGCATTACAAATAACCCAACCTGAAGCTGAATTAGAATTGATATTAACCCTACGTATACCTGCTGAACCCGATGTTAGAGGATAATTACCAGTCCATATAGAGGCCGGAACACCCATGGATGCCCACGTAGCAGGAAGATTATTCAAAACAACAGCATCCTTGATTACATTTCCATCCTTATATATAATACCTATATTTGGAGATGAACTGACATTCGTATTAGCGATTGCTGAAAGCGCAAATGACGAATAATGGGTTTGCGAATTAGATACATTTCCTGCTACATATTGAATAACAAATGTAGAACCAGGTTGTATAGTTACATCTGGCAGTACTACTATTTTGTTGTTATATGCATTAGGATTACCATTACTAGCATTAGTTCCTATCATTATCAAGGTGTCACCTGCAATATTTACAGGGTAATTTCCTACATTAGACAATTCTACTGCCATATTGGTATTATTTGCCATAAACGAAGGATATGGATATGTAATACCGGGATTAGATTTATGATATTGAACTTCGGTAATTTTCAACAATTCGACATCCGCACGTTGAGATACATAGAATGTAGTATCTCTATACATTGTATCTGTTTGGAATGGTTGTCCTCTGTAAAATTCAGTTTCAGTACTATCATTTTCATACCAATAAACTACACCTGTAGTACCAGGAATTGATATTTGAGTAGCTGTATTATAGTCTATATTTACAATTTGAGCAGATGGTGCTTGTAATTGATACAACGAACTTACTATATGAATTACTGTGTCATTCGATCTATCATCATCAGTAGCTAAAGATGTCCATAATTTAAATGTGTAATCTCTATCAGTAAAAGCTGCTGTCAAATTTTCAGAAGTAGTTAATCTAAAATGAATAGTATCCATTGATGCTATTGCACGATCGATAGTCTGAGATACTTGTCCTGCTCCATCTTTGGTGTAGTAGAATGTTGCACTTTCGGCAGGTATGGTTGCATATCCATAATTCTTCAGAACGACTTCAACATTTTCAGTTCCTAATGAACATGATGTAAGTGGCGACAATACCTCTTCAATAGCAAGATTGTTATAAAGAGGAGCCGACTCGTATGCACCAATACAGGGACTTACCGAATCTCTGACAGTTCCAAACATATCGGTAGTAACCTCCGGAATAGGAATACCTACATTTTGAATTATAAGACTCAATGTTCTTAAATCCACCTGTGTTATGTCCAAAAATACCGGTCTTCCAAATATAGAATTTGTATCCCTATCAACTCCGGTAGCTGTACGCAACATTGTTTTCCATGCATCAAAAGTAGCAGCTTGATCATTTGTATATCTATTCAACAATGCTCCAGGAGAATAATACAAATTATGGTCTATAACATAATTATTATCACTGGGTATAAAATTAAAAGCATAGTTATTTTCCGTCATGGAAGCAAATATATTGTTCATAACATAAATATCCGAAGCACCACTACCTCCAATAGTTGCAGATGAAATATTAGATGACGACGACACATTGATTTTCGATGTATTGTATACATATTTCATCCTTTCTGTATTCATTATGTTTACCGGAGTATATATAGTAAGATCTGTAGTAGATTCGGTAACAAACATATTGTTTGCTACTATTGCATAGCTATCAGCAGATCCATTAAAATCAGTTGCACCAAAACAAGATGCCCCATTAGATGAATAAACTTTATTATTCAACACCTTACTAGCTCCATAACAACTTTGCAACATTAATACGAAGCTCGGATTGGTCTGAGTATTGTTCAAATAGTTACTATCAATAATAACTGCTATTTGGTTTGTGGCCCTAATACAAGATTCTTTTGCCATTTCAAAATAGGAATGATATACCCTATTGTTTGAAGCACAATTATCAGATGCAGGACCCATCAAGTTCAACGATACCACACCACCCTTAAAGTTACAACGAGTAACTGTAAAATCATTAGCACCTCCGGTAAACAATAACGATGTCAATCCCAAAAGAGTACTATCTACAAATGTACACGAATCAAATATACATCCGGTACTATTGACACCCAAACTTACGATATATGGCACTGTTGTTCCGGGACGGGATGTAAAATTGATATTCTTAAATCTGACGTATGAAGTATTTTGCAAATCTAATGCACATGTACCTTGCGAAGGAGTTGTTATAGTAACTGTTCCTGGACCATCCATTGGCTCAAAAGTAACAAGATTAGTCGAAGATACACCTTGTATGGAAGGCAATGAGATTAATCTTTCAAATGTACCGGCAGGCAATTTTACCGTAAGCGGACCATTTACACCACATCGATACAAAGCCTCGAATAGTTCATCTATATTATCATAATCAGGAGTTTGACCTCCAACATAACGAACACCCGACATAGGGCCATCGCATGAAATAAATGTGGTTCTTGTTGTATCATTAAATGGTTCGTGGTCAATATAGCTATTACCTCCTATTTGCAATGTATCACCAACCCAAGCGACAACCTTTTTAAATCCTGGTGTAAACTGTGCTGTGGTAGTGATAGTAACAGGGATACTTGTTTGTCCGGGCAATGCACCGGTCCATTGATAAGATTGTGGTGCACCTCCGTCAATAGTATAATAAATAGTTACGCCGTTTATAGTAGTAATACCCATGTTTCGCAATGAAACTTGTATAGCCGTAGGAGTGTTTGCAGCAGTGGACAAACTTGGCAACAGAACACTTTCCACTCCCAAATCTTTCATAAGAGGTAGATTCTTGTTCATTTTAAATGTAAAAGCTGGACGTTTACTATCTGCAGTTCCATTTTCATATATACAAGCATTCAAACCATAACCAGCATCAAGTCCTATATATAATGTACCTTTATTAGCCACAGTAGGCAACATATTTAAAGTTGTAGATGCACCATCAACTCCATTATCGTAACATATCTGCATCAAAATATCGTTTCCGGAATAATAGAACGTATCTATGAAATCAATTGTTGCAATTGTTCCAGCACCAGCAGGAAGCATAAAGTTTCCTGAATATACCGTTTTCAAATCAAGTGTTGAGAACTTTAGACCTGTAGTATGAGTTGTATTAACATTTTGCATCTTTATAGTAAAGTTGTTCAACATTGTACCTCCACCACCGGCAAGCCTGAATTGTATTCTAGAAATAGCACCATGCGTGTATCCGGCTACTTCCAAAGTTGCCTTATCATAAACATACTCACTTCGTAAGTCTCCTTCAGCACCAAATGGATGTGCAGATGATGTTGACGATGATTCACCCAACGAAGTTTCTACATTAACACCTCTTATACATGAATAATAACTATATGCCGACTCATCGCTTGGAAAAGTCGCTGTATTATGATTGGATGTAGCATCTTTTGCTACTACCCGAAACGAAACAACTGTATCATATCCACAGAATGGTATTCTACCACACCATATGTCAGAAGAACCTTCTCTAACCATATTAACTCTTCCGTAAGGTTCGGCACCTAACTTATAGATAATATACACAGAATCATTATCCATACCTTGAGCCACAGTTGTAGAAATATTAGCCTTTATAACTACATCACGACTATACGGATGACGTGCCGGACTTGTGGTTGACTGCACCGGATACTCAACCATCTTTATGGTTGGAGGAACCAATGATGATGGACTTGCATTAACCACAATATTATCTAACAACCAACCATAATATATGGGACGACTATCTGAACTTGTAGGCATCGCAGCTTTGGGCAATCTAAAGCGAACCATAATCTTTCGATTGGCAGGTAAAGCACTGGAAAACAATGATCCTAAATTAAACCGCTCTTTCTTCCACATAGTATTGTTTGGAGTAACATTATTACCTCCATTCCAATCTACAGGATAGGAATAATCCGAAAAGAAACCATTCAAACTAAAATCTTGTGTGCCACCACCCCAAGTTATATCATACTGACTGCTACGCAACTGTGTCCAGTTTACCTCGTCTATTCTTTTTACTTCAACAATCGCACCTCCGGGAGGGTCGTTATATCCACCCTGAGCAGTTACACTTGATGTCGAAGTAGACCTTACTTTACATATATGCATAAATTCCAATGTTGCATATTGTAAAGATGGAGCCGTTTGCGACAAATCAATGGTGTCCAACAACAGAATGGCATCTTCGCCGGTTGATTGTTGCAATAACAACGATCTTGAACCAGCCGAGTAGATTGTTGTACTATAAGTATTACCTCCACTCAAAGTGTAGTTCATTGGACTACCCGATTCGAAACCTGTCGTGTACTTTGTCAATACTTGAGCTTGTAGAGAAAAACCCAAAATAAGCCCAAAAATTCCAAAAAGTATTACATGCTTTTTCATCTTTTGTATGTTTATTTATTATTAATATTCAATTACTTATACTTCAACTGAAGCAAAAAAAAAATGATTTTTTTTGCCCCAAAAGAACTTACAAATTTATGATTTTTTTCTATGCAAACCAAACTTTCAAATAGTTTTATTACCAAATTCTTTCAACCGCAATAAATATATTTCTAATAACCAATATTTTATACGATAAAATATTTTCTATTTTATGTCTCAAATTCATATATTGCCTTTTATGTGTTTACACTATCAATGACCATGTTTTCCACTCAAAAAGTTCATAACTCCATATTAAATTCTCCAATCTATATGTTATATCCAGTTAATCAAACACTACTATCATCAATCCAAGTTTGGGATTTGAAAATATGGCATAAATGATCCGATACAGAAAAGTAAAAAATTTGAATATTTCGTCAACGCATCTTATTGTTCAATAACAGAAAAGAATCAACATACCGTATCCATAACAACTCGAAAATTTTACATCACCTCGTAGTTTCAACGAGATCGGGAGAAAAATTCAGCTACATCACGAGGGAATTTCACCTACATTACGAGAGATTTTTGAGACTTTAGATTGCCCAAAATTTGACAGTATACCATTATGGTTGTGAGACCCTATTGTGAACAGATTGACAATAGGGTATAAATTAGAACTAAAACAAGTAAGATAACTTAAAAAAATTGCTTACAAGTAATTTGTGGAATTTTTAGGTATTACTTTTTTCACCAAATGAGTTATAAATCCTGCTCAAAAGGATTTCCAAAATATTTTTGTCCTCACCGACCGATAATTATATCCTACAGTAAAAGAGAAAATTATAGATTTATTATATACTACATACATCTTTTACACAATAAAATGAGAAATAATTAGTTTTAGACCATAATATTTATTAGGATAATGAATTATGAAAATCAGTTTCTTTTATACGCCAAAACCACGTCAATTTAATTACAACCCTCGTTTTTACGATCCCGAAAGAGAGAAATTCGAAGATTTGAAAGCTAGGTATAAACTCAAAAACAATTACGATGAAATTCCTCAAGCAGATAATGGTGATTTGGCATATTTCCAAACAAAAATAAAGTCGTTTGACCGAAATAAGAGAAATTCTAATTTCAATGTCGGCAGTTTGTTCAAAAAGAAAGAGATGCCAAAATTTAACTACAAACCTCGCTTTGCTCAGGATAGCGAAACACCGACAGATGATACTGCGTCCGAAAAAAAAGAAAGTATCTCTTCTGTTGACCAAATATCATACACAAAGAAAATATCGTTCCGTCGCCCAATAGCGTACGACCGTGAGGACGAAAGCCCTATGGCCGAACATATCCCTACAAGCAAAATTATTATATACGGAATAGTGATAGTGATTTTACTAGTTTGGATTTTATTATAAACATTGTGACATAATATTCCTAAATAAAGAGTTTTAGGTTTCCATGTTTCAAATATTCAATATTTTCATGTATTTTTGCAGAAAAATATAACATAATAGATTATGCGTAAATTATTATTAATTACATCTTTATTCGTATTATTTGGCATTTATGGATGCGGAAATAATACAGTGGAAAGTAATGCCGAGCATGATGTTTTGGCATTGGTTGATGCAAAATTGAAGAAAGAACCAAAAAATCCCAAACTACATTACGAGCGAGCATTGGTGCTCATGAAAAAAGACCGTATTGCCGACGCTATCACAAGTATTAGAAACGCTATTCGGTATGATGATGATAACATTGACTATTATATACTTTCGGCTGACTTACACCTTCGTAATGTTGATATTAAACAAAGCTATGACGACTTGCAGAAGGCATTGGAATTAGATCCAAACAGTGTGGAGGCTTACTCCAAATTAGGAGAAATATCATTCTTTAACCGTGATTACGACCGAGCAATAGAAAGCATAGATAAGGTGATAGAAATTGATCCTATTAATGCCAAAGCCTTTTTTATGAAAGGTTTTCTATATAAAGAAACCGGCGACAGCACCAACGCTGTACGCAATTTCCGCAAGGTCATAGAGATAGACCCAAACTACGTTGATGCATACGAAGAACTAGGACTGCTATATGCCATACATGGAAACAAATTGGGTATAGAATATCTAACCACAGCTATAACCCTTAGTCCAAACAATATCCAGGCTAGATACGGATTGGCACTACTTTATCAAGATTTGGAAAACTATACACTTGCAGTGGAAGAATACAACAAAATATTGTCTATAGACTCCACTCATGCCAATTCACTAAACAATCTCGGATATATAGAAATACAACAAGGCAACTACGAAAGTGCAATATCATTCTTCGACAGAGCATTGCTTACAAATTCGTTCTTTGTAGAAGCTATTGATAACAAAGGTTATGCCTACGAACTTATGAACAATATAGGCAAAGCAAAAGAAATGTATCAAATGGCATTATCAATAAACCCTAACTACAAAAATTCATTGGAAGGTCTAAACAGAATAGGGAAATAAATATACTAACAGAAAAATAATCAAAACCATGAATATACTAATTTTAGGCTCGGGAGGTAGAGAACATGCTATTGCTCACAAAATATCACAAAGCAACAAAACATCTCGGCTGTTTATCGCTCCCGGCAATGCAGGAACACTAAACTGTGGCACAAACGTAAATATCAAGAACGAAGACTTTGAAGCTATAAAAACTTTTGTATTGGAAAACTCTATCAATATGGTTGTGGTGGGACCCGAAGCGCCACTGGTTGGCGGAATAGTAGATTTCTTCAAAAACGACCCTTTGCTACGCAACATAGCTATAATCGGGCCATCAAAACAAGGTGCCGAACTTGAAGGTAGCAAAGATTATGCCAAAGCATTTATGAGCAAATATAATATTCCCACAGCACGTTATAATACTTTCTGTAAAGATAATATTGCCCAAGGAATAGAATTTCTTCGCACCCTAAAACCACCTTACGTACTTAAAGCCAATGGCTTGGCCGCCGGAAAGGGAGTACTTATTTTAGACTCGCTCGAGGAAGCTGAAAAAGAGCTGAAAGAAATGCTCGAGAATGCAAAATTTGGCAACGCTTCAAATAAAGTGTTGATTGAAGAATATCTTAAAGGTATAGAACTATCGGTATTTGTCCTTACAGATGGCCAAAACTACAAAATACTACCAGAAGCCAAAGATTATAAAAGAATTGGCGAGGGAGATAGCGGACTGAATACCGGAGGCATGGGTTCTGTATCTCCTGTACCATTTGCCAACAAAGATTTTATGCAAAAAGTTGAAGAAAGAATCATAATCCCTACCATAAACGGACTCAGAAACGAAAACATCGACTACAAGGGTTTTATATTCATCGGACTTATGAATGTTGATAGCAATCCATACGTTATAGAATATAACGTCAGAATGGGCGACCCCGAAACAGAATCGGTATTTCCTCGCATTGAGTCTGATGTAGTAGAATTATTTGAACACACCTTTGCAGGAACATTAAACAACGTAGAACTAAAAATAACCAAGCAATCAGCCGCTTGCATAATGATAGTTGCCAAAGGATACCCCGAAAACTACCCTAAAGGAGATGTGATTGAAGGCATCAACAATGTAACCGACAGCCTAGTATTCCACGCAGGAACCTCAAAAAACACAAAAAATGAAACTATTACAAATGGGGGGCGCGTAATATGCGTTACATCATTGGCCAACACGCTAGAAGTCGCACTTGCAAAGAGCTACCAATCAGCAGAAAAAATCCAATGGAAAAACAAATATTTCCGCAGAGATATCGGAAAAGATGTTTTGACAAACGAATAAATTGAAACTAAGTCTAGTTTAATACCAAATTAATCCACAAGAACAATAGGGCTGAACCAAGATATTCAGCCCTATTTATTCACAATCTATATCTATTTGCCTAATATTTTTAGTACAAAATTCAGTATATGTACAGCCATTTTTGTGATATGTTTCCAAATATCAAAAACAATAATTTTTTCACCTTTTCCAAGTTTCTGATTTAGCCATTATTAGAAATAAATAGCCAAAAAAAATATTTTTTTTCTTCAAAAAAAGTAGGACAGATAAAATATTTTTCCTAAATTTGCGACTTGATAGGATTGCGGAAACTATTGAAAAAACGCACCTAAACATAACGTAATTAACAACATAAATAAATATTTATATTATGTCAACATTATTAATAGTATTACAAGCAGTGGCAGATTTTGCCGCATTTGGAAAAATGGGAGCTGCTATAGGAGCTGGATTAGCAACGCTAGGAGCTGGATTAGGTATCGGAAATATTGGTAAAAGTGCAATGGAAGCAATTGCACGCCAACCTGAAGCTACAGGCGATATTCGCTCAAACATGATTATTGCAGGTGCACTAGTAGAAGGTGTTGCTTTCTTTGCATGCGTTATTTGTATGCTTATCGTGTTTATGTAAAAAAGATCAAGGGGATTAGACGATTGGTCCAAGCCCCTTGTTTTTTGTTGATAATAAGAAAAATATAAAATATAAATATAAGATGGATAGTGCATTGATTAACCCAGGTTTGGGCGTTATATTTTGGATGGTAGTTTCATTTGGCATTTTGGTATTCATACTGCTTAAATTTGGTTGGCCCATAGTGCTCAAGGCGTTGGATGAGCGAGAGACAGCTATTAATGATGCTTTATCAGCTGCCGACAAAGCTAAAGAAGAAATGAAACAGCTAAAAGCCAGCAACGAAGAGTTACTACGGGAAGCTAAGATAGAACGCGATGAAATGCTTAAAAATGCAAGACTTACAAGCGAAAAAATAATAGAAGATTCTAAACTGAAGGCAACAGAAGAAGCTGACAGAATTGTGGAACTTGCACGTCAAAGTATCGAATACGAAAAAATGGAAGCTTTGCACGAATTAAAAAATCAAATAGCTACTCTTTCGATAGAAATAGCCGAAAAGCTTTTGAAACAAGAACTGACAGACAAGGAAAAAGCAAGTTCTTTTATCAGGCAAGAATTAGAAAACGTAAATTTGAAGTAAACCGCAACTATAATATTCCGTGGAAAATTACAGAATAAATATCAATTATGCCAAGTCTTTGTTTTTGTTGGCAACAGATACAAACAAGTTGGATATTGTGTTTGGCGACATGAAATTAATCAACGAAGTATGTACTGAAAACCACATTTTAAACGTAGTTTTTGCCAATCCAACCATAAAAGATACAAAGAAGGTAGCTATAGCGAACGATTTGTTTACAGGCAAAGTGAACGAGCTAACATTGTTATTTGTAAACTTTGTCATACGTAAACGCAGAGCAATAAATCTGAAAGGCATAGCCAATGCATATATGGATATCTACCGCAAAAACAAGAACATAGTACTTTCCGAACTTCGTACTGCAATAGATGTTGACGATGAAACGAGAGTACTTATTTCTAAAATTATAGGCGAATATACTCATAAAGAAGTTGAACTCAATACCATAACAGACAATCGCATGTTGGGCGGTTTTTGTATGACATTTGACAACAATCTATACGACGCACGCTTGCGCACCAAAATTGCAGAACTGCGTAAAGAGTTTAGCAAAAATATATACGAAAAAGGAATATAGTAAGAAATAAATATAAAACATATAACAATGGCAGAAATAAAACCCGCTGAAGTTTCGGCGATACTAAAAAAACAATTGGCTGATGTTGATTTAAACGTAGAATTAGAAGAGATAGGTACAGTTCTTACAGTAGGAGACGGTATCGCTCGTGTATATGGTTTAAACAATGCCCAATCGGGAGAATTGGTTGAATTTGCTACAGGCGAACAAGGAATTGTTCAAAATTTGGAAGAAGACAACGTTGGTGTTGTAATGTTGGCAGAATCCAAATCAATAAACGAAGGTGATATAGTAAAACGTACACGACGTATAGCCTCGGTAAAAGTAAGTGAAACTATGGTTGGTCGTGTTATCAATACGATAGGTCAGCCTGTTGATGGAAAAGGACCCATTGATGGCGAAATGATAGAAATGCCGCTGGAACGAAAAGCTCCAGGAGTTATATATCGCCAACCCGTTGAAGAACCATTACAAACCGGTATCAAAGCCATCGACTCTATGATTCCTATCGGACGAGGACAACGTGAACTTATAATTGGCGACCGCCAAACGGGGAAAACTGCTATTGCTATTGATACCATCATTAATCAGAAAAGTTTTTATGATGCAGGCAATCCTGTATATTGTATATATGTAGCATGTGGACAGAAAGGTTCTACTGTAGCCAACTTGGTAAAGACATTGGAAGAAAAAGGTGCTATGGCTTACACCATAGTAGTAGTGGCTACAGCATCTGACCCTGCCGCGATGCAATTCTATGCACCGTTTACAGGTGCTGCCATTGGCGAATACTTCCGCGATACAGGACGTCATGCATTGGTTATATATGACGATTTGAGCAAGCAAGCTGTTGCATACCGCGAAGTGTCGTTATTACTTCGTCGCCCACCGGGACGTGAAGCATATCCTGGTGATGTGTTCTACCTACACTCACGCTTATTGGAACGCGCTGCAAAAATTATCAAATCAGATTCCATAGCTGCCAATATGAACGACCTTCCCGAATCGTTGAAAGGTAAAGTTCGTGGAGGAGGATCTCTTACGGCATTGCCTATAATCGAAACACAAGCAGGCGACGTATCGGCATACATACCTACAAACGTTATATCTATCACAGATGGACAGATATTTTTGGAAACCAACTTATTCAACTCCGGTGTCCGTCCTGCTATCAATGTAGGTATATCGGTATCACGTGTGGGCGGTAAGGCACAAATCAAGTCAATGAAAAAAATTGCAGGAACACTTAAGTTGGATCAAGCACAATACCGCGAATTGGAAGCTTTTTCTAAATTTGGTTCCGACCTTGATGCTGCAACCAAAGCCGTATTGGACAAAGGAGCACGCAATGTGGAAATACTCAAACAGCCCCAATATACCCCAATGAAAGTTGAAGAACAAATAGCTATCATATATTGTGGTATCAACGGTTTGCTTATGAATGTTCCAATCAATAAGATTAGCAATTTCGAAGCTGAATACATCTTCTGTATGCGTGATAACCACTCCGAAGTACTGGAAAATCTAAAGAATGGCAAACTGCTGGACGAAGATTTGAATGTGCTACGAAGTGTTGCCACCGATCTTGCACAGAAATATAGCAACAAATAGCAATATTCCTACAAAACCAATATAATAAAACAATGGGAAATTTAAAGGAAGTTCGAACACGCATAGCATCAATAAGCTCTAATCAGAAGATTACATCTGCTATGAAGATGGTATCTGCAGCAAAATTTCGTAGGGCACAAAATGCCATACTTACAATGCGCCCATATGCCGAGAAACTTAGCGAGATTATAAGTGATATTGATGTTGCAGATGGAATGGATACTCCCTACCACCAAGTGAGAAAAACCGAAAAAGTACTATTGGTGGTAATAGCTTCCAACAAAGGATTGTGCGGTGCATTCAATTCCAACATCATAAAAGAAGCCAACAAACGTATTGACTACTATCTGCAATCAAATGATAATATCTCACTAAGTTTGATAACTATTGGAAAACGTTCGACGGATTTCTTCTCCAAAAGGACATCATTTGTTACGGACTCGTACATAGAAATATTGGATAAGCCGGGCTTTGATGCTATATCAGAGGTGGCCGAAACAATAATGAAACGCTTTTGCGAGAAGAAATATGACAAAGTGGAATTGATATACAACCGATTCAAAAATTCGTTGACACAGATTGTATCTGTTGAACAATTCCTACCCATACTTACAAACAACGATATCAAAGAGCAACAATCAAATATACAAAACGATTACATATATGAGCCGGATAAAAAGAGTATATTATGCGAAATGATTCCCTTATCACTACGCTCACAGTTTTATAGAGTGGTTTTGGACTCGTTAGCTTCAGAACATGGAGCGCGTATGACTGCTATGCAAAAAGCCACCGACAATGCCACAGAGCTACTCAAAGAACTGAAACTAACATACAACAAAGCTCGCCAAACATCTATAACCAACGAGATTATAGAAATAGTAAGTGGTGCTGAAGCATTGAATGGATGATATTAATTCGTATAAAAATTGATTTATATAAGCCGAAATCGATATGCATTTCGGCTTTTTTAATTAGAATAAAATATGACAATGATAAAAAACTACTTCAACAAACTATCCACACTACAAGCAATCGAGTATGTGCTACTAATAGTATTGGCATTCGTAATACCAATAAGTTGGCAATTGGCTTCAAAAATTACTACCCTATTGGTTTTAATGATTCCAATACGCATGATAGCAGAAAGGAACAAACGCAACAATACCACCGGAAATAAAAAGCTGTTCTTTATATTTACCGTTACATATCTACTATATGGAATAAGTATGCTCTACACATCAAACATAACCGAAGGATGGCAGAATATGGAGAAAAAACTTTCATTTATCATATTTCCTCTTTTCTTCTTGCTATCAGACCTAAGCTATCTCTCTTCCAAACACACTAAGACTATATTTTATAGCTTTATGGCCGGATTACTATCATTTATAGCTGGCAATTTAGGCTGGGGATTGTTCGATTATATAGTACTTGAGGCACCTTTACAACGCCTACTTGGTTGGGAAATAACCAAGATACACCCCATACATCACACATATATAGCTATGTACTGTTGTTTCGGTATAGCATATTGCTTTATAGAACTGTTTGAAAACAAAAGTAAATCAATCTTTTGCACTGCATTTCTTGTTGCTACAACTATAACCTCTACCCTATTTGTTGTACTAGTCGAATCGCGGGCAGGAATACTATGCATGATACTTCTGTATGCTTTGCTATTTGTATGGCTGTTTTTGGTAAAAAAACAACGCCGTACCACCATAATGGCAGGCTGTAGCTTGGTGGCTTTGGTAGTAATGTTCTTTATATTGTTTCCAAGCGGATGGCAACGCATTGTAAAAACACAACAAACCCTATCATCCAATACCGAAGATATACGCATAACGCTATTACGAGCCGGAATAGATGTGGCAACAGAAAATTGGATTGTAGGCGCAGGTATAGGCGACCGCAACGATGTGCTTGTAAAACATTACGAGAAAAACAATCTACCTTGTGGCGACCTAAACTCGCACAACCAATTTATTGATACTACTATAAGTATTGGAATATTAGGCCTGCTATCATTGCTTACCTATTTCATTGTTCCCATAGTACTATCCATAAAAAACAAGCAATGGAACTTCGCTTTTTTACTTTTTCTGTTTATGATAGCGTTCAACTCTGTATTTGAAGCTGTGTTTGAATCACAAACAGGAATATTGTTTTTCAACTTCATATTCTGCATGTTTTTCTTCTCGGCCTTTGTTCAAAAGCAAGATAAAGTACAATAAA
>JAFWBF010000108.1 GCA_017507285.1 Bacteroidales bacterium
TAAGGCTTTCGATACCCTGGTAATGAATGGCCATTCGATAGTGGTAATAGAGCATCATCCTGATATAATCAAGACTGCCGATTGGGTTATAGACCTTGGTCCCGAAGGCGGAAAAGCAGGTGGCGAAATTGTATTTGAGGGTACACCCGAAGATTTGGTTCGATGCCCCGGCTCCTATACCGGCCAATATTTGAAGGACAAATTGTAGTTGCCGTATTATTGAAATAATAACATTGAGTTATTATTATATCACGTGTGTTTTACTGCCCTGCCCATTATGGCAGTGGCGGTTTCTTACTCTCTGATGGAACGTAAAACATTGTCCCATCGCAAGATTAAGGTTTAGTCATCGTTAGTTTTTCTTTATCTTATCGTTAGGAAATATTCTCCTCAGGTGCTGAGGAGAACTTTTTCTTACGATAAACGAAATTAAAACCTACCATCAGTCAAAGCAAAGGCAACGAATAGTTGAGAGCATTGGTTTGGGTATGTATGCAACAAACTGTTAAGCGTTGCAGCAAAGGAAGGGAAAGTCGTTGTTTTTTCACGGCCACATTGCCGAAAAGTTGCACATTTTGCCAAACAAAAAAAAAGTAGTACCTTTGCAATAAGATTAAGAAAAGATATACCGATGCTAAGAAGTGAAGTAACAGTACTTTCCGATATGCCTTCGGAAAGCAGATGTGTGATAGTAAAAATAAATGGACATGGAAGTTTTCGTCGCCGTATAATGGAGATGGGTTTTGTAAAAGGTGAGGTTATCACTGTTGTGAAAAATGCCCCCTTGCGCGATCCCATAGAGTATAAGGTAATGGGAAGCCATGTTTCGCTACGTCGCAGCGAAGCATCGCAGATAGAGGTAGCCGATGTGTCGGCATACGCATTTGACAAATCGAAACCCGAGACCTTTACCGAAGAAATCAGGCAAACTATAAAGGAAAAATCAAACGTGATAAACGTAGCCTTGGTGGGCAACCCCAATTGTGGCAAGACGTCGTTTTTCAACCATTCGACAGGAATGCACGAAAAGGTGGGCAACTACAGCGGCGTTACTGTCGATGCTAAAATTGGGACCTTTAAGCACAATGGCTATACAATAAATATGGTAGACCTTCCGGGAACATATTCCATCACCGAATATTCGCCCGAAGAGCTCTATGTGAGGCAGTACATCACCGAGCAATGCCCCGACATTGTGCTAAACGTTGTAGACGCCTCTAACCTCGAGCGCAACCTTTTCCTTACCACTCAGCTTATAGATATGCACGTAAGGGTGGTGATGGCTTTGAACATGTACGACGAGTTTGAGTGCAGTGGCAACCAATTGGATTACGCATACCTTGGCAGTATGTTGGGATTTAAGATAATACCTACCACCGCTTTCAACGGCATAGGTATAAACGAGGTGTTGAACACAATAATAGATACCTATGAGGACCGTGCCGATACCCATAAGCATGTACACATTAATTATGGCAATGATATAGAAGACGAGATAGCCCGAATAAAGCAAGAAATATTGAAGGATAAATGTATAGCAGATAAATATTCGCCACGCTATCTTTCGCTTAAACTGTTGGAAGACGACAAGACCACTCTTGAAATCTTTCGGCATTCGACCAACTTTAAAGGCATAGAATCGGTGGCCGAACATAGCCGCAGGCACCTCAGAGACGTGCATAAGGAAGAGCCTTCGGAGGTGATAACCAACGCCAAATATGGCTTTATACGTGGGGCTTTGAAGGAAACCTATCGGCCGGCGCAGCATAACAAGGTATCACTTTCGCAGAGGATAGACAATATACTTACTAACCGCTGGTTGGGATTTCCAATACTGTTCTTATTCCTATATATTATGTTTCAAACCACCTTTTCGCTTGGAGCTATACCACAGGGATGGATAGAGACGGGAGTAGAAATGTTGGCATCATGGCTTTCGGGTGCTATCCCACCGGGAATACTTAACGATTTGCTGGTAAATGGCATTGTAGAAGGAGTAGGAAGCGTGCTGGTCTTTTTGCCCAATATACTTATACTGTTCTTTTTTATATCCATAATGGAAGATACCGGCTACATGTCGCGAGCAGCATTCATTATGGACAAACTGATGCACAAAATAGGACTTCATGGCAAATCGTTCATACCCCTGCTTATAGGTTTTGGATGTAGCGTGCCGGCTATAATGGCAACACGCATTTTGGAAAACAAGAAAGATAGGATAATGACTATGCTGATAATACCGCTTATGTCCTGTTCGGCACGCTTGCCGGTATATCTCTTGCTGGTCTCGGCGTTCTTTTCCAAATATCAGGCATTGATATTGCTGGGCTTGTACATTGTAGGAATAGTGCTGGCAATACTAGTTGCAATGATAATGAAAAAAACACTGTTTAAGAAAGATAGTGAACAATTTGTATTGGAATTGCCACCATACCGGTTTCCCTCGTTGCGAAACTTGGGTATACATATATGGGATAGGGCATCGGAATATATACGTAAGATAAGTAGTGTTATACTTGTGGCATCTATTATTATATGGGTTTTGGGATATTTTCCACATGCCGGCGAGCAGACCGATGTTCTGGAACGCCAGATAGCCATGCTCGAACTAGACGAAGATATCCCCGAACAACAACGTAAAGAACAAATAGCCTCATTGCAACTCCAACGCTCTATGGTTCAAAAAGAAAATTCTTTCATAGGAAAAATAGGCAAAACCATAGAGCCAATAATGCGTCCGTTGGGATTTGATTGGAAAATGAGTGTAAGCCTTCTTACGGGTATTGCGGCCAAAGAGATAGTGGTAAGTTCGATGGGAATACTATATAAAGTGGACGATACCGAGAACATAACCTCTCTGTCAAAAGCCCTGCAGGCAGAAGTATATACATCGGGACCCCGCACCGGACAAAAGGTGTTTACACCATTGGTGGCATTGGTCTTTATGTTGTTTGTATTATTATATGTGCCCTGTACAGCCACAGTTATAACCTGCCGCAAGGAGTTTGGCCGAAAGTGGGCATGGATAATGAGTGTTTACACTTTCGCATTGGCATGGATAGTATCATTTGCAGTGTTTCAGATTGGTAGCATATTCTGAACTTATTAATACTATATTTATCCAATAAAAACTGCCGAAACTAATGGTCAAAACAGCAAAATTGAGATTTTTATAGATGTTAATTGATAAAGATAATTTAGTAAATAAACATTGTGTCTGATACTTATTGTGTTGATAAATAGTTTGTTATAATAAAAAGAAGAAAAGGTGGTTGTAGAGAGTAATTTGGAGAATATAGTTGTTTGGAAACAAGTTTATTAGCTAAAAATAATGAATATTTCTTGTTAAAAAACACTTCTGAAAGGAAAAAATGTTGTTTCTTTGCAAATTGAATATTAATATGGGAAAAGTATGACAAGAGAAGAACTGGAGAAAAGAATATTTTCACTTATTACTGATAAATTGGGAATAAATGAAGAAGAAATAACTTTGACTGCCGACTTTCGTAGAGATTTGTCGGCCGATTCGCTTGACATTAGTGAATTGGTAATGAATTTAGAGAACGATTTTTCTATTGTCATACCCGAATCAGAAATGATTAATTTGAAGACAGTTGGCGATGTTGTTGATTATATTGAAAAGGCATTAGCCGATTAACTATATAGAAAACATAGTTTTAATCCACATAAAAGACAAAAATAGATAAAGAGATGAAGAATACTTTACCAAGAGTTGTTATAACTGGATTAGGGTGTATCACCCCTATAGGAAATGACATCAACGTATATTGGGATGCGTTGATAAAGGGCACAAGTGGTGCAGGATTGATAACACGTTTTGATGCTTCGCAACACAAAACAAAGTTTGCTTGTGAAGTAAAGGGATACAATCCTGAGAATTTCTTTGAACGCAAAGAAGCAAGAAAACTTGACTTATATACACAATTTGGACTTGTAGCTGCAACTCAAGCTATGGAGGATTCCGGATTGAATACCGAAACATTGGATAAATTCAAAGCCGGTGTTATTTGGGCATCGGGTATAGGTGGAATAGCAACCTTTGAAGATGAATGCACTTCATTTGTGAAAGGTAACTTTGTTCCACGTTTCAGTCCGTTTTTTATTCCTAAGATGATTGCTGACATGTGTGCCGGACAAATATCGATAAAGTATGGTTTCTGTGGTCCTAATTTTGCAACAGTATCGGCATGTGCATCATCGTCGCATGCTATAAGTGATGCATTTAATATGATACGTTTGGGAAAAGCTGATGTAATGATAACTGGAGGTTCGGAAGCATCAGTATGTGCAGCAGGTGTTGGCGGATTCAACTCTATGCAGGCATTATCCACCCGCAACGACGATTTCTTGACTGCTTCTCGTCCTTTCGACAAAGACCGTGATGGTTTCGTTATTGGCGAAGGTGGTGCAGGTTTGGTTTTGGAAAATTATGAACATGCCAAGGCTCGTGGTGCCAAAATATACGCCGAGATTGTAGGTTGTGGTCTTACTGCCGATGCTTACCACATAACAGCACCTCATCCCGATGGGTTAGGAGCAATGATGGCTATGAAGTATGCTTTGGAAGAAGGCGGTGTCGACTTTTCGGAAGTTGACCATATTAATACCCATGGTACATCTACTCCTATAGGAGATATAGCTGAACCAAAAGCTATTGTTTCGTTGTTTGGGGATCATGCCAAGAACATTAGCATAAACTCTACCAAGTCTATGACCGGTCACTTACTTGGAGCTGCCGGAGCGGTAGAAGCTATTGCCACTGTTTTAGCTGTAAAGAACGATATTGTTCCTCCGACAATCAACCATTTTACCGATGATCCTAATGTTCCCGATTTGGATTATACTTTCGGAACAGCTAAACATCGTACTGTCAATGTTGCGTTGAGCAATACATTTGGGTTTGGTGGTCATAACGCATGCATGGCTATAAAGAAGTATAACGAATAGTAGGTTCTATTTGACGGAACTGTATTAAATATATCGATTATGAGTAAAATCAGAGCTGCCATAACAGCTGTAGAAGGTTATGTGCCGGATTATATTTTAACCAATGAAGAGTTGAGTCAAATGATGGACACATCAGACGAATGGATAATGACTCGAATTGGTATTAAAGAGCGTCGTATGCTTAAGGAAGATGGTAAAGCTACCTCCGACATGGCTGCGATAGCGGTGCAAAACCTTTTGAAGAACAACAATATTGATCCTAAAGATATTGATGGTGTTATATGTTGTACTGTTACGCCCGATATGCACTTTCCAGCCACAGCAAGTATCGTAGCCGACAAGTGTGACATACATGGTGGGATGAGTATGGACATGAATGTAGGATGTTCGGGCTTTATATATGGACTTAAAACAGCATCGTTGTATGTCGAATCGGGTTTCTGCAAGAAATTGTTGTTGATAGGAGCCGAGAAGATGACTTCGGCAATCGATTATCAAGATCGTGCCACCGCTCCTATATTTGGCGATGGTGCTGCAGTAGTATTGCTTGAACCGACCGAAGAAGAAGTAGGAGTGATGGATGCCATACTTTGTAGCGATGGTGTGGGACGCAAACACTTACACATGAAAGCCGGAGGCTCGCTAAAGCCTGCTTCGCACGAAACGGTTGATGCTCGCGAGCATTTTGTTTATCAAGAGGGACAGGCTGTGTTTAAATGGGCAGTATCGAAGATGGCTAGCGTGTCGGACGAGATAATGAAACGTAATGGTTTGGATGCCGATTCGATAAAATATTTATTGCCTCACCAAGCTAATATTCGTATAATAAATGCGGTAGGTCATCACATGAATTTACCCGAAGAAAAGGTGTTGGTGAATATAGAAAAATATGGCAATACCACTTCGGCCACTATTCCATTGTTGATGTGGGAAAACCAACATAAGTTCAAAAAAGGAGACAACCTTATACTTACATCTTTTGGTGCCGGCTTTTCCTGGGGTGCCATATATGTTAAGTGGGCTATATAATGAACTAAATTTCCCCAGAGTGAGTACCATTGAAATACTCACTCTAGGGAATGTATATAATTACAATAACTAACAAAGTAGACAGATTATGAGTTATAAAATTGTAGTATTGGCAAAACAAGTTCCCGACACACGTAATGTGGGAAAAGATGCCATGAAAGCTGATGGTACTGTGAATAGATCGGCACTCCCGGCAATTTTCAATCCAGAAGATTTAAATGCCTTGGAAATGGCGTTATCAATAAAAGACCAGCTGAAAGATGCTACCGTAACAGTGATTACAATGGGACCATCTCGTGCAGCTGATATAATAAGAGAATCTATTTATCGTGGTGCCGATGATGGTTATTTAGTTTCGGGTCGTGCTTTTGCCGGTTCCGACACTTTGGCCACTTCGTATGCTATATCTATGGCAGTACGTAAGTTGGGTAAAGTAGACTTGGTGCTTTCGGGTCGTCAGGCTATCGATGGCGATACCGCTCAGGTAGGTCCGCAGGTGGCCGAGAAATTGGAAATACCACAAATCACATACGCCGAAGAAATAGTGAAAGTATCAACAGACTCTATACAAATCAAACGTCGTTTGGAACGTGGTGTCGAGGTCGTTGAGGCTCCGTATCCTGTGCTTATTACCGTTCATGGTTCGGCACCGGCTTGTCGTTTTCGTCATGCCAAACGTGTGATGAAGTACAAAAATGCTTGCACTCCATCTGAACAACAAGAACGTGGACAAGACTATTCCGACCTTTGGAATCAAAAACCTTACTTGAAGATAGAAGAGTGGACTGCCGAAGACTTGAACCCCGATATGAATCGCTTGGGTATGGCCGGTTCGCCAACCAAGGTTAAGAATATCGAGAATGTGGTATTGACTCAAAAGGAAAGCGTAGTTCTTTCTGACAAGGAAGAGGACATAAACGGATTAATGAAAGAATTGATTGCTACTCACATTATTGGATAAGATAGTGGAGAGTTTGTGTTCCTCGTATAATAAACTAAAGTAATAACATCAAAGACTAACAATAATGAATAATATATTTGTTTATTGCGAAATTACCGAAGAAGGTACTATTGCTGATGTA
>JAFWBF010000109.1 GCA_017507285.1 Bacteroidales bacterium
ATTATCTTGATAAGTCCGATCTACAACTGTAGCACCGTTTGATATTGACATTACCAAGTTGAGCACAAACGTACATAGATTTTCCGAACCTGCAAAATAAAATGGATGTTTTTTGCAAAAAAAATGTGCTGTATCAAGCCGGCGGGCATTCCTCTAACTTATTGAATAGCATCAGGTACTATTTCGGTATCAAAACGGGGCGTTGGTACATATATGGCATCGGCTTATGGATGGGCACTACCATGGCAACTACAAGCAACATCACCATAATGTATAGAATATACACTATAATGAGTAACGCCATATCTATATCAATAGCTTTAGCCGTCAATGAAAGGGTAATCGGTTCGAGACATGAAAACTTAGCAATAGTACTTCTTTTAGTCGCACTTCCAAGTTACTATAGAAAGATTTTAATTCAACCAACGGGTATAAATATATTAGTTATATACATGTAGCTGACTGCCATCATAATAAGTGGAGTACTGCCTTAACGACGATACCGCAGGACCTTTGATAGGCGAGCCGTCGGTATAGATAAACTCCGACCCACACTGCGGGCATTCCAATATCACACCCGATTGTTCTTGCACCTCCACTCCTATCTCGTGGCAATGAGGACAAGCACGCTCGTAGGCTAAAAACTCCGTCCACGAGTAGCGGAAAATAATCACTCCCTTATAGCCACCAATAAAGTATTCGTAGCCCCCTACATGGTTGAGGTTGGTATAGAAAGTAGAGTTTGGGTTGATAGTAAAATTGACATACCCCATGGGCGTATCATTTTCTTCCACACAACCTGCAAACATCATACTACCAAGCACTAATAAAGACAACAATATTTTTTTCATAACACCTGTAATACACTAATTCTTTTCGCTATAAACAACTGTAAATACCACGTGTGCCACTTGTTTCAAAGCCTGCTTGTCTATCACATCCATATTGTCGTTCATAGTATGCCAATGCTCAAAAAAGCTTACACCCGGCTGGTTTTGAACAATATCCACCATAGGTATTTGAGCTATTTGGTTTACATAAAGATGGTCGTCCAATATGGCAGGAGTGTTCTCGTTGACGAATGACGAACTGTATCCCAACTGATTGGCCACATCCCACACCTTATTCATAAGTCCCGGAGCAAAAGTGCGTGACACCTCCTCCTTGGTGTATCGAGGGTTGGCATTGCCCACCATATCAAGCAGTATTCCATACTTGGCACGATAAAACATCACGTGCGGAGTCTTGGCCCAATGCTGTGCACCAAGGCACCAAGTGTTGTCCTGATAACGAGTTTCGAACTCGGGAATACCTTGGTCTTCGGCATCGAAAAATATTATATCCACGCCCACACCGGGACGTTTAGCCTGCATGTTACGAGCCATTTCCATCAGCACACCCACACCGCTTGCACCATCGTTGGCACCCGGTATAGCCTTGTGGTGATTATCGGGATTAGGGTCGTGATCGGCGTATGCACGTGAATCCCAATGTGCAGCCAGTAGCACACGGTTGGGATTTGCAGGGTCAAACGAGGCTATTATATTGGTACCTTTCACCGTTTTGCCGTCCCAAAGTACTGTGTTGAAGTCTTGTACATATACAGTATCAGCCCACTGCTGCATTTTCGAAGTCAGGTATTGGGCACATTGCTTATGCTCCTTTGTGCCTGGCACACGCGGCCCAAAAGCCAACTGCTCGGCAACATATCTATAAGCCGAATCGGCAACAAAATTGGGAATATCCACAGCGGTATAATCAACTTGTTCTATGGTTTTTACATTCTTGTCGGAAGAGTTGTTGCAAGCCGTAAGTGCTATTGTAGCACCCACTACTGCCATCAATGTTTTTTTCATCGTTATATGATTTGTTGTTCTACGTTCAAAATATTTCATGCACACTAGTACAAGCATATAACGCAGCGACCATCATTTTATTGAATATCGAAAGAAGTTTTTTTGCTACTCGAGCGGTTTTACCTACCTTCCTCAACTATTTATCTCCCGTAGTAGAACAAAAAAAGAAGATGGTCGAGTGCATGAATATCATACATTCGACCATCTTTACAGCTTTTTTATCGAGGTTTTGCTTTATTTTGCAGGCTTACGCACGTAATGCGGCATATCTATAGGTATAACCATCGAAAGCTCGATTAATCCCTTAAAAACGCCTTCTTCGTACCATGGAGTCTGATATATCAGTTTCTTCATTCCGTTCTTCTCTATAGTGTAGGCGTTGGTGCGAGG
>JAFWBF010000110.1 GCA_017507285.1 Bacteroidales bacterium
ATCTACCTCTATTACTTTGCTGCCACGCTGTATGGTTAGCTCCATTTTGTCGGAGGGGTTGTCAAAGTCGTATTCGGCCGGATTTATTCCGTTTATCATCAGCACTGTGTCGCCAAGCTGTATGTTGTTTTCCACCGCCAACGGATGATTTTTCATAATGTTGCGCACAATGTAGGTGGTTTTAGAGCAATCGGTATATCTTACGCTAAATACTGGGCGAGTTGGTATCTTTGAGGCTATTGCCGTTTCTTTTTTACGCATATACAGCTTTTTGTGTGGATAATCTACCACTATGTTAAAGTGCTTTAATATCTCGGTTCCCACCATGCCAAGGTATAAGTTTTGGGTTTTTCCGGCTGCTCCTCCTTGGTTTAGGCTGTAGTTGGATGTTACGGTGTCTATTGTTGTGCCGGCAATGGTTACTGCTTTGCCCACAAAGTCCACATCTTTGGAACCACCGCCAATGCCGCCTACAAGGTTTTCGAACGTCATTTTGTCCGAAATTTTGGTTTTCAATCCATATTTATCGGTAGTGGCGTGTGTAAGATAAATTCCTTCGGGTGCTCCCATGTCCATACAAAACATACCGCTTATGGTTGTATTGTCATCTACAGCAAAGTCCAATGGTATTAGTATGTTATGGTTGTCAACTTTGGCTTTCTCTATTAGCATGTACGAGTTGTCCGGTACAAAAAGGCTGTCGTGAACAACGATATAATTATTTTCGAAATCAAATTCGATAATTCTGTTTAGGCAAAATGACAGCCCGAACAATCCATCACTATCGCAACCTACTATTTTTCTCAAATTCGTAATCGCAGTAACTTTAGAAATATCCTCTATGTTTCCTACACTATATTTCAGTGGCGTGGTAGTCATTCTGGCTTTTTCAAATCCGCCTCCAAATCCACGCATAACAGCTTCCATGGTTTCGCCCACCACATTTTCGTGTTCGGCCACAAAGGATGAATCCAAAAGAAGATATGAGCATCCGCTGTCGAAAATAAGATGTGCGTTTACACTGTCGGCTATAACGGCATTGAAATGTAGATGCCCGTCCATAGTGAATGGTATTCTATCGTTGTTTTGGCCTATTGCTATGTGGGATATTGACAGTAAACTTATTGCTAATAAAGTCTTTATCTTCTTCATAATATAAGTGTCGTGTTTGTGAGTATAAAAAAAGTGGCATTCCCTCAAAAAAAGAATGCCACTTGATATTTTGATTGAATTATTTTGTTCTTCCGGGATAAACTTTCAAAGCTTCTTCTAAGCATTTGATAGCCGAACGAAGAGCGTTGGTGTTCAAGCAGTAAGTAGCACGTACTTGGTGACGGCCTTTTTCAGGATCGGCGTAGAAACCTGTAGCAGGAGCAAACATAACGGTTTCGCCGTTATAGTTGAATTCTTCAAGCAACCATTGGCAGAAGCGGTCGGAATCGTCGATAGGCAATTCTACGATAGCGTAGAAAGCACCTTTTGGATTAGGACAGAAACAGCCGGGTATTTTGTTGATACCTTCTACCAATACATCGCGACGAGTAACGTATTCTTTGATAACAGCGTCGAAATATTCTTGAGGAGTGTCGATAGCTGCTTCAGAGAATATTTGTCCGAAAGTAGGAGGGCTCAAACGAGCTTGTGCCATACGCATAGCAGCACCAAATACTTCTTTGTTCTTAGTTATCAAGCAACCGATACGGGCACCGCATGCCGAATAACGTTTAGATACAGAGTCTAGCAATATAGTGTTTTGTTCTATGCCTTCAAGTTGCATTACAGAGAAGTGTTCGTGTCCGTCGTAGCAGAATTCACGATATACTTCGTCGGCAAATAAGAACAAGTCGTGTTTCTTAACTATTTCAGCTACTTTTTGCAACTCTTCTTTTGAATAAAGATAACCTGTAGGGTTGTTAGGGTTACAAATCATTATAGCTCTGGTTTTAGGAGTTATAGCTTTTTCAAACTCTTCGATAGGAGGCAAAGCAAAACCGTCTTTTATGCTAGAAGGGATAGTTTTGATAACAGCGTTGCAAATGTTAGCAAAAGTGTTGTAGTTTGTGTAGTATGGTTCCGGGATAAGGATTTCTTCGCCAGGGTTCAAACATACTGTGAAAGCAAATTGCAAAGCTTCCGAACCACCACACGTGATTATTATTTCTTCGGGGCTTACATTGATATTGTTTTTAGCATAGTAGCCGGCCAATTTTTTGCGATACGACATTATACCGGCCGAGTGGCTATATTCCAATACGTTTACCGGTGTTTTGCTCAATGTTTCTAGTGCTCCTTTTGGAGTTTCGATATCGGGTTGACCGATGTTTAAGTGGTATATTTTTATACCTTTTGCCTTAGCGGCATCTGCATAAGGAACCAGTTTACGAATAGCCGATGCAGGCAATTCTGCTCCTTTTTTTGATATTTGTGGCATTATACTATATGTTTTTTTGATGTGTTATTAAAAAAATTATCTCCGCAATGTACACGGAGATAATTGTATTACTTACATTAATCTGTTTTCTTTTTCACTATTTGTTTGTAGGAGTGCTTTCGGGTTTTAGCACTGTACCTTTTATTCTTAGTATTACTCTGGGGTCGTTTACTGCGTTGGAAGGTACTGTAACACTCTTGTTGAAACCACCTATGTTGTTGGTGTTGTATCTAACTTTGATAGTACCTGTTTGTCCGGGCATTACCGGCTCTTTGGTCCAACTAGGAGTTGTACACCCACATGATGCTTTTACCGATCCAAGAATAAGAGGTTCGTTACCTACGTTTTTGAATTCAAAAACACAATTTCCATCGGCACCTTTTTGTATTTTGCCATAATCGTGTTCTTTCTTTACAAACTCAATTTTTGCACCCGATGTAGGTTCTTCTTTCTTTTCTTGTGCACTTACTGTGCCAATCATAAAGATAGCCAAAAGGCTCATTAAAAATACTTTTTTCATGACTTAAATATTTTTATTGTTATTTTATCTATTGTTTTTTTTGTTCTATACCAAATTAAGTGCAAAGGTACTAATTTTATTTCTATTAAAGATAGTTTTTTTGCTTTTTATTTGTTATGGCATCACATTGACCTGTTTTGATATTAATAATCAATATGTTGGTATTTTATATTACACAAATATTTTTTTCTATTTTTATTATCTAAACAGTACAATACTATATGTTTTGGATAGTTTTGCCAATCTTTTTGTCTTTATTTTATCTATAAAAAAGTTTCTACAAGCATATCGTATAGCTTGTCGGTACTTATACCCATAGCTCTTGCTTGTTTTGGCACAATGCTTTCGGCCGATTGTCCCGGAATGGTGTTTACCTCCAAAAAGAATAATTTTTTCTCGGCTTCGTTGTAGATAAAGTCAAATCGTACCAATCCGGTACAGTTGAGCAAATCATAAAGTTTACCGGCTGTTTGCTGTATCTCTTTCGCTATTGCGTCGTCGACTTCGGCCGGTGTTACCTCGTTAGAGCAACCTTCGTATTTAGCTTCATAGTCAAAGTATTCACGACCTATTGGTATAATCTCCGTTATAGGGAAAATAATTCTATCGGTTTTTGTTTGGAACACACCACAACCAAACTCACGCCCCGTTATACCTTCTTCCACCAAGGCTTCGCAGTCTTCGTTGAAAGCCTTGCGAAAAGCATCGGCAAGTTGGCTGCTGTCCTTTACCTTTGTCATTCCCACACTGGACCCCCCCGATGCAGGTTTTACAAACACGGGCATCTTCATGTCGGCAACTACATTGGCCGAGTATTCAAGAGGATTATTACGATAGACCACCTTCGACTTTGCTACATTCACCAGCCCCGAGTTGCGTACCACGGCATTGCAATAGCCTTTGTTGAAAGTAAGTGCCGAGGTATAGAATCCACAAGTGTTGTAGCGTATGCCTATCATATCAAAATACCCTTGCAAACGGCCGTTTTCGCCAGGGTCGCCATGAACGATAATGAATGCCAAATCGAAAGTTACCTTATTTCCATTCAATGTGATGGAAAAATCATTCTTATCTACCGATACCGTTTTATTATCGTCCGAAAGATAATACCAATCTTTTTTGTCTATAACTATTCGGTAAACATTGTATTTATTTTTATCCAATGCCTTATATACCTCTGTTCCACTATTGATAGAGATGTTGTGCTCTCCCGAAAAGCCGCCCATTACCACGGCTATATTTTTTTTCATTGGTTCGTTGCCTTTCATGTTTTTATTATTTCGTTTTTTTCTGTTTGACATCGTTCATAAACGCAAATATTTCATTTTTATTGAATGTATACGAAACAAAACATTATTTTTGTTGTTTTAAGAGCAGTGAACCTAAATACTAATTTGCGATGAAAAAAAGAGTTTTAAGCGTTGCTATTGCTGCAACATCTTTGTTTGTAATATCATGTAATCATCATGCCAAAGACCTTCCGGCCGATAATGCCTGCGATCCTGCTATGGTGGAAAATATCCAATATGTGATTGTTGCCGAGCAACAATCGAGTGCAAATAATAAAGCATACGCACAAAAAGCCACAGAGGAGAATCATAACAATGTAGCCAAATTGTTTTCGGCCAAGTCTAAAGCCGACTCTATAAGAGCCGAAAAACACAAAGCAGTATTGGCCTCGATGACAGATACTACAAAGTTGGCGCCACGACCTGCTATTAAAAAAGTGCAGCCCAAAAGCACTCCCGAAAATCTAAAACAAAGTATCAATGATGATGAATATCAGGTAACGATTGTGTATCCAAACTATATTGAGCAGGCTGTAATGGCCGGCGATTCGCTAACGGTAACTACATTGCAGTGGGCAGCCGAAGGACGTAAGAATGATCAAAAATATGGTTTGGCTGTCCTAGAAACCGTTAGCAAAAACGGCAACGACATGAGCGTGTCTGACACCTGGTATGTATGTCCCATTTGTGGAAGTATATCCGATTCTATAAGCAAAGCAGGTACAAAGAATTGCAACGAATGTGGGATAGCTGAAGAAGATTTTATTGTGGTGAACAATTAATTTAGACAAGAGCTTTTCTAAATATTTTCTTCTACTAATCTGCAAGGATATTTCCTATATCAAAAGGGAGATATCCTTTTTTTTATTAGTCTGAAATAAATTTTATTGTTACCTTTGCAAAACAGAGTTATATGTGTGGTAACAGATATAATGTTTCTGTTTTTTAGATTTCTAACTTATAAAATAGTGATGTTTGATTTATGGATACGAGCACTAATTTGCCTATATTGAACTTTCCGTCTTTTTCGTTTCGCATAAAAAAAGCAGGTGGAAAGCATGAAATTTTCGACATTGTACGCAAAAAATATGTGTCGCTTACTCCCGAAGAGTGGGTAAGACAACATCTTATACATTATCTACATCATTGCAAAGGCTATCCTCTGGAACTTATGCAGGTAGAAGGCTGCATTTTGGTAAACGGACTTCCACGACGTTTTGATTTGGTTATATTCGACCGGAAACTGTCGCCATTTCTTTTGGCTGAATGTAAGCAACCATTGGTGGCCATAACTCAAAAAACTTTCGATCAGGCTTGCAGATACAATCTTACATTGAATGTTCCATATCTTTTTATTACAAACGGAGTTAAACATTACTGTTTTTCGCTTGTAGCAGCCGAGCATCGGTTTGAATATCATGCCGATGTTCCGAATATTCCCTAAGTAATGAAACTGTATAGACGAAAAAAACCTCCAACGGGGAATGTTGGAGGCTAAAAAAGTTGTATAATCATTTTTGAGGAAATTGTGGGAGCAATAGGATTCGAACCTATGACCCCCTGCTTGTAAGGCAGGTGCTCTAAACCAGCTGAGCTATGCTCCCGATTGCAACCATTTTCTCTCGATTTGCGATTGCAAAGATACGAACATTTTTTGAATCAGCAAGAACTTTTTTTCAAAAAAATGAATTTTTTTCTTTCTGCCAGCTATATATTATTATATTTCAACATATTAGTTTGATGAATTTTTTTTCATTTTTTTACCTCGAAATGGCAAAAATGCGTGTTTTTTTGTCTGTCATTTCATCAAAATCGACAAAATTTGAGGCAAAATTATCATCAAAACTAATGCAAAAGGATAGGCAGTGGCATAGGTTGATTGTAGGTTTTCCGACTTTGTTTTTACTCCTATTATAGTTAGTCCAAGTGTAGAAGTTAATGCACCGGCCAGTATTCCCATAAGTGGAATAAAGGATATTTTCATGATATGTTTGCCCACCATATAGCCTATAATCATAGGACCTAACGCCACTATACACCCTGTTGCTACGATGGTAAGGCTATGTATGTTGAGCACATCGCCTAGTTTGGAACCCGCATCGGTGCCTACAGCTGCCAAAAACATTAACATTCCCAATTGTCGAAATAGGTTGTTTGACACATTAGTCATAGACCATACGATAGGACCCGTTTTGCCAATATAGCTAAGTACCAATGATGCTATAAGCACACCGCCACCAAGACCCAGCTTTATCTGAAAGGTGTCGTGGATAGGTATGGTGAGGCTTCCTATAAATATACCTATTATTATACCCAGTGTTATTGGCAAAAAATCGGTGTCGGCAGCCTGCTTTATATTGTTGCCCAAAAATTCGGCCACAGCTTCGGCGTGCGATATATCGGTGGCTATACACAGCCTATCGCCATAGCGTATCTTGGTTTTGGCAGCAGGCTGTATGTCGGTAGTGCCACGTTGCAGTTGTACTACATTGCTATTGAATATTCCCGAAAGGTTTATATCCTCCAATGTTTTTCCCACAATTCTTTTGTTGGTTACCAGCAGCCAAATGTTTTCGTATTGAGCCTGCAGTTCCATATTTTCGTTTTCCACATTTCTACCTATCAGCAGTTCGGCTTTTTGCTGGTTATCCTCGGCGCCTATAATTCTCAATATATCGCCTTTGCATAATGTGGTGCTCAGGGTGGGGTTTACAACGGTGCCGTTGTGTTTTATGCGTGATATTGTGGCGCCTGTGGTTGATCGGAAATTTAGGTCTCGGATGCTCTTACCCACTATTCCGGGATTCTCCACACAGTAATCCTTGCGCAATATTATTGGTTTTCGTTGTCGTAAACTTGTAGCTTCGTTGTCGGTCTCTAGCTCAAAATTAATCTTGGCCACCTGAGGCAGAAGCCGGAAAAACAATATGGTTATAATTATTGCAAAGGGATATATAAGGCTGTAATCGAGCGATACTTTCGACGACGATACCGCATCAATCGATGCTGCCAATCCTATTGAACTGGCCATACCGCCATTGAATATTCCCAATACCGAATCGATGTCGTAAACACCCAATATTTTGCACATCAGCAAGGTGATAACAACGCCCGACCCTATTGTTATTACCACAAGTATTATAGGCTTTTTGCCCCCGCTTATAAACGTTCCGAAAAAGTCGGGACCCGATTGTATACCTATCGTGAAGATAAAAAGCAATATGCCAAAGTTGCCCAACATCTGAGGTATTTCCACACCCCAATAGCCCAACAGCATAGCTATGAATATCACACCCGACACATCGAGCGAAAATCCTTTGATTTTTATCCTGCCCAATAGAAGACCTATGCTGATTACAAAAAATAGGGCAAACAGTCCCTGCGTAAAAAGTTCGTCCATACAACTTAGTGTTTAGTATATCACAAACATTTTATTCAAAGAAATGTTTTTTTGGAAGATAACCGAAACCATTATTTTCCTACCATAACCAAGCCCGATGATATTTTTTTCTTATCCTCCCCCGCCGGATAAGTTAAGGCAACTTCTAAAAATTGCTTCCTACTACTACCCAACAACTTTTCCACCACCCAAACTACTGCTCATATAATAAGCGAGACGGAATTAAAGCCTTTCTTTTGACCTTCTCCATCTCGCTTTGGCATTTCAAAACCTATAGGCTGTAGCCTTTATGCTATATATTAGCGTTCTGCCGTGCAAATAAACATTCCGGTTTTCTCATCGTAGGTTAGTTGCACTTTGTATCCTGCTTCAAACATTTGATCAATCCATTTTCTTGCACTGTTTTCGTCTGTTGTTTCGTATGTTACCTTTTCTTTAGCTCCATAGGTTTGCTCTCGTTTACTTTCATCGTAGCACGACACCTTATGCCCTTCTTTTGCCATAAGCAACAGGTAGCTGAAAAGTTCTTCCCTCTCCCTGTCATTCCTTATTTCCACGGCGAACGACTTATTATCTATAATATAAGTAATAGTCGCAGTCTGATTGTTTTCTACAGCATGGTAGTTTTGTTCCACCATCTCTTCTTTTTGGCATGCCGGCAGCAAGCCCCCCAGCAATAATGCCAGTGCAATAAATTTCAAATTAATACGTGTCATATATCTTATTTATATATCAAATTTATTTCTTTTTTATATCTTTTAATGCTTTAGCAAAGATAGCATCTCTATCTTCAGCAGTTTCTAAATGAAATATAGTTATAGTATGGTTCAGGTGAGAGATGTAAACCATATAATCTTTATATAGAGTATCTTCTTCCATAAATGTTGGATAGTAGAATCCCATTTTATGAAAAGCGAAAACATCCCTGCCATTTTTGATTTTTTCGACATCGGTGCTATCAAGATCTTTTACCTTAAACTCCGTACATAGCAAGCACCACGAGGCGGAATCCGCTGCCTGAAGTATAGTGGCGTCTATGCCCAAGGTGTCGTTTATACGCATATTGCTTATAAAACTTGGCACTATGCCGCTATTGCCCTCATAGTGTTCGATAAATATATTCTCTTTTTGGGTGTGGAAAACGGTGCGGCGATACTTAAGCAGCACTGCCATTGCCGACACCACCACTGCCAAAAGCAAAAATACTATCAATCTCCTGTTTTTCATCATCCAATGCATATTTGTTTTGTCAGTGTATCCATAGCCATATTGTATACCACTTCGGCCGGCAACGGGCTGTCCACATAGTCGTAGCGTGGCTGAGGGGTGC
>JAFWBF010000111.1 GCA_017507285.1 Bacteroidales bacterium
CCTTACCCACCGAGAGATATATTACAAGACTTTTTACAACAACACTATCCGCCGTATAGCATTGGATGATATCGACTTTGAGAAGGTAAAGTACCAATATCATCCTTTGGATAAAAAGGACTCGCAACCTGTGGAGACTATTAAAATCAAATAGATTCCTAACAATCGATTGGCGGACGCTTTTGCGGAAAGCCTGCCTTGCAAGGCAGGCCTTTCGCAAAAGCATCTCACCCTTCTTATAGGGATGGAGAACCGCAGCAGGCTCATTGATTTTTTAAGAAATATTGATGCACAAAAAAGGACCTTTGAAGAGGTGTTTGGAGGACATTGGAATCTTTGTTTCTTGAGACTCGAATGTCAGCTTCTTGACATTCGAGTCTCAAGATGCTGACACTCGAGTCTCAAGACGTTGACATTCGAATGTCAAGAAGCTGAGAATTGACTGTTTGAAAATCAGCTCTTTATGAATTACAGGAAACTGCTCCGAAGTTTCCCCCTTGGGAGTGCATTGGCTTAAGTATTATTAACTAATCAAAGATTGTGAATTTAAGATTTTGCAGCCTCTATCATTCGGTCTTTGCCGAAAGAATCCTTGTGAACAATGCAGCAGTAGCCTTGCTTTTGGAGCAGGGTTGCCGTTTCGTTGCCCAACGCCTCGTTAATCTCAAGGTATAGTTTGTCGCCTGTTTGTTGATGCTTGGATGCAAACTCAGCAATGTGGCGGTAAAACATCAGCGGGTCATCGTCCGGCACAAATAGTGCAAGATGCGGTTCATAGTCAAGCACGTTGCGGTGCATCATTGCCTTCTCCATTACCCTTACGTAGGGCGGATTGCTCACAATAATGTCGAATCTTTCGCCCGATGGATTTTCTTCCTTCAATATATCGGCAACGAGGAACGACACATTGGCATGGTTGCATTCGGCATTCTTTTTGGCAACAGCCAGGGCCTCGGCCGAAATATCGGTGGCAAACACTTTGGCCGAAGGCAATGCCTTGGACAATGCTATGGCTATACAGCCGCTGCCGGTGCAGAGGTCGAGGATATGTTGTGGCGAATGCTCTTTCGCGTTATCCTTTATCAGATTCACAAGTTCCGCCGTTTCGGGGCGGGGGATAAGGGTGTGGGGCGATACGGATAGTGTCAAGTCGCAAAATTCGGTGCTACCTATTATATATTGTATAGGTTTGCCGTGGCGTAGGTCTTTGATGGCAAAGTTGAATTTCAGTAAGTCCGATTGGTTTATCGTTCTGTTTTTGGAAATAAGAAAATGAGCCATGCTCCAACCAAGGAAGTGTTCAAACAGCATTTGAAGCAGAGTTCTAATTTCGTTTCTGCTGTAAATGCCTTCCAATTCTTGGTAAGCAAAACGCTCAATGTCGCAAACTTTATTTGACGGTATTCTCATTTAATTATTGGCTTTAATAGTCTTGTGTAATAGTGTTTTGTATAGTTATGTCATTTCTGTACTTGTTTGCAAAAATACAACTTTATTGATATTGGCCGAAAATTTAAGAATAAATATTTTCACTATAAACCAAAAAAAGTGTAATTTTGCAGGACTAAAATTGTAAAGACATAGTAATAATATTATATAAAACTTTTTGATAATGTGTGGAATAGTAGGATATATCGGACCTAAACAGGCATGTCCCATTTTAATAAAAGGCTTGCACCGATTGGAATATAGAGGTTATGACAGTGCCGGAGTGGCATTGATAAACGAAAACGGAGACTTGGAGGTATACAAAAGCAAGGGCAAAGTGGCAGATTTGGAAAGCCACATAGCCGGCAAAGACACAAGTGGTACCATAGGTGTGGCACATACCCGTTGGGCTACTCATGGCGAGCCAAACTCGCAGAATGCACACCCCCACTATTCGCAGTCGAGAAATTTGGCTCTTATACACAACGGTATTATTGAGAACTATAAGCCGTTGAAGCAAGAACTAATGAACCACGGACGTACGTTCCAAAGCGAAACCGATACCGAAGTGCTTATACAATTTATAGAGTACATCAAGGAACTGCATGGTTGTGGCCTGTTCGAAGCTGTGCAGCTGGCACTCAAAAACGTTGTAGGTGCCTATGCCATAGTGGTTATAGACAAGGACAACCCCGACCGCCTTATAGCTGCCCGCAAAGGTAGCCCGCTGGTGATAGGTGTAGGCGAAAATGAATTTTATATAGGCTCCGACGCTACTCCTCTTATAGAATATACCAACAAGGTGGTGTATCTTGGCGAAGAAGAAATAGCCGAAATGAACCGCCAAGGCGATTTGACAATCATCAACCTCGAAAATGTAAAGCAAACGCCTATAGTGAAAACTGTGGAAATGAACCTTAGCGACATTGAGAAAGCAGACTTCCCTCACTATATGCTTAAAGAAATATTCGAACAGCCCGAAGCATTGTTCAACAGCATGAAAGGCCGTTTGAACATTGAGCAAAAAGATGTTTTGCTATCGGGTATAATAGACTATAAAGACGAGATTCTTAAGGCCGAACGCATTATTATATGTGCTTGCGGTACCTCGTGGCACGCCGGACTTATAGGCAAATACATTATCGAAGAACTTACACGAATACCGGTAGAGGTAGAATACTCGTCGGAGTTCCGCTATCGCAACCCTGTGGTAACCGATAAGGACTTTGTTATAGCCATCTCCCAATCGGGCGAAACTGCCGATACCCTTGCTGCTATACAGCTGGCCAAGGAACATGGAGCCTTCCTTTACGGTATATGC
>JAFWBF010000013.1 GCA_017507285.1 Bacteroidales bacterium
CCTCTGCTCTACCAACTGAGCTACGACGCCATCGTTGTTTTGCGAGTGCAAAGGTACAACTTTTTTGCAAACCTACAAAGTTTTTTTTTATTTTTTAGTGCTTTTATAATTTAGTATCATGATTATCAACAAGAAAAAGTTTCATTTTTTTTAGTGCAAAAGAAGAAAAAAAGAAGAAAAAAGTATACATATCCAAACTTTTCATCCCTTTTTTATAGTCTTTTTAATCATAAATTTATTTTTTATGGTTTAGTATTTGTATTTCAATTATTTCATGTATATTTGCAATCGAAAACACGGCATTTTATCTTGCCAATAATAACACATAATACATTTATTTGCAAAATAATAACAACAAAATAATATTTTTACAACAAAGATATATATCATATTATGGAATCGGAACGAATAATTATTTCGGGAGCAACCTCGGGAATCGGGTGTGAAATTGCCAAACTATATATTGGTAATGGATACAAAGTAGGGGTAATGGGTAGACGTATAGAACTACTGAACGAACTAAAAGAAAAATCGCCGGAAAATGTTTTTGTACAACAGTTGGACATTAATTCCGACGATGCCACCACCAATTTTCAAACCCTTATTGACAGCATGGGAGGTATGGATATATACTTCCATGTATCGGGTATAGGCTACCAAAACGTTCATTTGGATTACGACAAAGAGCTACGCACTGCCGAAACCAACTGCAAAGGTTTCACACGAATGATTACCTACGCCTTCAATTATTTTGAACAACAAGGCAAAGGCCATATAGCATGTATAACATCTATTGCCGGAACAAAAGGCCTTGGAGTTTCGCCGGCCTACTCTGCTACCAAGCGATACCAAAATCATTACATACAATGCATGGCACAATTGGCCACAATACGCAAGGTAAAAATAACATTTACCGATATACGTCCGGGATTTGTAGCCACCGATCTTCTCAACGACAATCATAACTATCCTATGCTGATGAAAAAAGAATTTGTGGCCCAAGAAGCCTACAAAGCCGTGGCACGAAAAAGAAGAGTAAAGATAATAGATTGGCGATACAATTTGCTGGTAACGGCATGGAAGCTGATACCAAACTGCGTTTGGGAACGACTGCCAATAAAAAATTGAAACACTCTATAGTGCTCTATTATTCAGAAATCTTTCGTATCTTTGTATCTCCGTAGCAACGAAACAAACAAAACACTACGTGGAAATATATTGATGAATATAAACGTATTAACATTATGACAGAAGAAAAAAAGAATGGTTTTCGTATACCTTCAATCCATGTGACAAAGGATCTTTTAAGGCGTATGCGTATGCCTGTAGCCATAGTATTATTGATTCTTTTGGCCGACCAAGTGCTAAAGATATGGGTGAAAACCCACATGCAAATAGGCGAAAGTATCCCTATGTTGGGCGATTGGTTTAAGATTTACTTTGTAGAAAACGAAGGTATGGCCTTTGGCATGGCCTTTGGTGGCAAGGTTGGAAAGATTATCCTCACTCTTTTCCGCATTGTTGCATCGGTGGGCATCACATGGGCAATCTTTTATCTTGTCCAAAACAAAGCTCGCAAACTTACCATCATAAGTGTATCATTAATATTGGCAGGAGCCTTGGGCAATATCATCGACAGTTGTTTTTACGGTCTTATCTTCAACGATAGTTATTATCAAGTGGCGGAATTTATGCCCGAAAGTGGTGGATACGCACCATTTTTTCAAGGCCGAGTGGTGGATATGTTTTATTTCCCTATTATAGACACCATTCTTCCAAATTGGCTTCCGCTAGTGGGAGGCAAGCACTTCACCTTTTTCGATGCCATTTTCAATATTGCCGACTGTGCAATTACCATAGGCGTAGCCCTCTTACTTATAGACCAAATAGCATTTGAAAAGAAAAACAAAACAACCGATGGTAGCAATGCCATCACTCAACAACAAACACAAACTTCAGCCACACATGAAAAATAAAATATCGCCTTTTGTATTGGATTTTCTCCACGATTTGTCGGAAAACAATAATCGCGAATGGTTCAACGACAATAAAAGTCGATGGCAAAGCGCCAAAGCCGACTTTTTGGAGTTTGTAGAAAACCTTATGCCGGAACTATACCGGATGGATAACAGCATAGGCATACAGAGCGCCGAAAAATGCATGTACCGCATACATCGCGACATACGTTTCAGTCCCGACAAGACACCCTACAAGGTACATCTTGCCGCCTATATAGCCACCGGCGGCGTAAAACGCCATGGCCGACCCGGCTACTACATACATATCGAAAACAATAATTCGGGTTGCGGTGGCGGCATATTCATGCCCGAAACCGACACACTTACAGCTATCAGAAAAGAAATATACTACAACATAGATACCTTCAAGAGCATTATAGACAACAACGATTTCAAAAAGTACTACCCACAACTATGGCAGATAGATATGCTCAAACAAGCGCCAAAAGGGTTTCCAAAAGACTTTGAAGGCGTGGAATGGCTCAAATATAAACACTATGTAACGATGTGCGATTTTACAAACACCGATGTGTTGAGCAACGACTTTGGCTCACGTGTGATGGATGCTTTCCGTGCCACATACCCGCTAAACAAATTTATAATAGACGCAATGAATTAATAATAAAAATACATATACAAATGAAAAAAAATATTCTATGCCTATTGGCAATAATGATTTTTGGCTGCACCTACAGCATAGCACAAAAAAACATAACCCTCGAAGACATTTGGCTAAACGGCACCTTTTCGGCCAAAGGAATATCGGAAATACGCTCTATGAACGATGGCGAACACTACTGTATTTTGAAACAAACCGGAATAGAGAAGTATGCCTACAAAACAGGCAAAAAAGTAGAAGACGTATGCTTGTTTAACAGTTCTAACAACGGTAACGATGGAAAACCAATGCCACGAATAGAGTCGTATACATTCGACAGCAACGAAAAACAGATACTCCTAAGCAGCGACTTTGAACCAATATACCGCCACTCGGGAATATCAAACTACTACATCTACAACATCGAAAACAAAACTTTCGAACTAATATCGCACAATGGCAAACAACGCCTCACCACCTTTTCGCCCGACGGAACAATGGTAGCATTTGTTCGCAACAACAATATATACATAATGAATCTTGCCACAAAAGAAGAGAAACAAATAACATTCGATGGCAAAATCAACAGTATTATCAATGGCACCACCGATTGGGTTTACGAAGAAGAATTTGGCATAACACAAGGCTTCTATTGGTCGGCCGACAGCAAAAAGATTGCCTTCTACCGCTTCGACGAAAGTCATGTAAAAGAATATACCATGCAAATGTGGGGCAACCTATATCCCGACAACTACAAATTTAAATACCCCAAAGCCGGCGAAACCAACTCTATAGTAGATATCCTTATATACGACCTGCCATCGCAAAAAACCATGAAACTAGACATCGGAAGCCAAAACGACCAATACATACCCCGCATAAAATGGACACGCGATGCCAACACCCTTGCCCTTATGCGTATGAACCGCCATCAAAACAATATGGAACTACTACTTGCCGATGCTACCACAGGACAAATATCTCCCATGCATACCGAAACCGACAAAGCCTACATCGATGTGCCCGATACATGGATATTCCTTACCGATGGCAAACACTTCCTTATAACCAGCGAGAAAGACGGCTACAACCACATATACATGTACGACCTTAAAGGCAACCTTGTAAAACAGATTACCACAGGCAACTACGATGTAGTACGCATTGCCGGCATCGACGAAAAGAACAAAAAAATATATTATACCTCCAAAGAAAGCTCGCCTATCAACACAGATTTATATGTCATTAACTTTGATGGCAAAAAGAAAACCAAGCTTTCGGACAAGCCCGGCACCTACAGTGCCTCGTTCAGCAACGGATGCCACTACTATATATCCAACTTTACCGATGCCAACACACCCCCTATCTACACCATCCACAACGCCAAAGGCAAACAGCTGGTTATGCTGCAAGACAATGCCAAGCTGGCAAAAAAGATGAAAGAATACGGCAACGAAACCAAAACTTTTGGCACCCTTACCACCTCCGAAGGCATAAGCTTGAACTACTATATCATCAAGCCTGCCAACTTCGATAGCACCCACCGCTACCCACTATTCTTCTATGTTTATGGCGGCCCGGGCAACCAACAAGTTACCAACCGCTACGGCGGTAGCGACTACTATTGGCACCGTATGCTGGCACAAAAAGGATACATAGTGGTATGTATAGACGGACGCGGTACCGGCGGACGTGGAGCCGAGTTTAAAAAAGTTACCTACAAAGAGCTGGGAAAATACGAATGTATTGATGTTATAGAAGCTGCCAAATATTTTGGAAAACAACCTTGGGTAGACGAAAGTCGCATAGGTATATTCGGCTGGAGCTTTGGAGGCTACCTCTCATCGCTGGCCATACTCAAAGGCAACGATGTGTTTAAGACTGCCATTGCCGTAGCACCCGTTACCACATGGCGATACTACAACACTATATATACCGAACGTTTCCTACGCCGCCCACAAGAAAATGCCGAGGGATACGACCAAAACTCGCCTATCAATTTTGCCAACCGTCTGAAAGGAAACTACCTGATAGTACACGGTACCGGCGACGACAATGTGCATCTGCAAAACGCAATAGATATGATAACAGCCCTTCAGAAAGAAGGAAAACAATTTGATATGCATATCTATCCCAACAAAAACCACAGCATATACGGCGGCAATACACGTTGGCATTTGTACAAACTGATGACAAACTTTATAGAAGAAAAATTGTAGGTTTTTGGCATTGATAAACAAGATATTAGAAAAAATACTGAAATAAAATGCCTATAAAACACTGTAGATTGTAAGAAAATTTGTAATTTTGTAGCTGATTTTCAGAGAGCGAAAACGCATTCTTTTAGCTGAAAAGAATGCGTTTCTGTAGGCTAAAACATTGAAGTTAAGAATAAATAAAAATAAGCTATGTCTGTAAAAAAGATAATTATTACAAGTATAATATCGCTATTTTTCGGCTTTTCGGCCAACGCACAATTCAGTGCCGTAGGAGGCCGTGCCGGTATCGGTTTCGCCAAATTTGGCGACGATCTTTTTATGCATTCCACCACCGGACTTAACGTTGGCGGATTTGTCAAATACTCCTTCTCAATAGGTTCGCTACCCGAAATGGAACTGCAATCGGGATTATCATTGGTTCGAAAAGGCTCGAAAATGGAAAAAACCGACCTTATAACCAATATCGTTGACGTATATCATCCATGGTATTTACAGGTACCTTTGCTACTAGTGTATACATATAGACTACCTATCGCCGACGAACATTTTGTAAACTTCTCCATAGGTCCGGCTGCCAATATCGGCCTCTTTGGCACACGCCAACGCACCATCATAAGCCCCGACTATGTGGGTGTATGGGGACCGGAATGGAACAGCCAAACCGAACACGAGATATTCGACGAGTGGGAAAGGTTCGACCTAAGCCTTATAATATGCCTGGGCTACCGCTTCCGCGACCTTACTTTCGACTTTGTGATAGATAAAAGTTTCTTCATACCAATGGAGGAAAAAGATGCTTTGATCGACGACCGCAACTCGTTTACCGGTACACAACAAGCATTTACATTTATGTTGGGATACCACTTCTCATTGAAATAAAACATCGAGAGATATATAATCATAAAATAAAAACATCACCAAAAAGCCTTGCCAACCATCATATCGGCATGGCTTTTTTATATATATAAACAAACCCACAATCCACCCCCTTCGAGCATCCCCACACTTTTGCCATCATAACCCTGCGGGTTACGACCCAAAAGTGCCATACTTACGACCCGTAACTCCCATAGTTACGACCCAAAACAATGGCACTTATGGATGCTAAACCGCATACCTATTCCCGGCAACCATTATAAACAGAAATCCCTATATATATTGGGCGAATGCGATTCGCCCCTACAATTATCCACACATATATTCGTACGGGCGTATCGTATACGCACCCCCCTTGCATACGTCTCACCACCTACATCCTTTTTCCTCCCCGATCCGGATTCATCTCCCTCGTGATGTAGATAAAATTTCCTCACGATGAAAATTCATCTCCCTCACGATGAAAATTTCCTTCCTTCGGAATAAAAAAGGCCAACCCTCGGCAAAAAATATTTCAACCCACAACGCCCTATTGCACAACACCCTACGCCCAATATTCAAAACCACGACTGTTTTTTTGAAAAAAAAGTTTCATCTCCGTTCCCGTTTTGCCCCTTTTTAAGACACATATAGGTGAAAGGGCAAAAACTTTCACGTAATAAACACAATAAATATACTAATAATTAAAATACTTTTAGTAATGAAAACTTTAAAATTAAAAACCGCCTTATTGGCACTGGCAGCTGTAGGAATGCTAAGCATTAGCAGCTGCGAAAAAGAGAAAGAAGTAAAAAATCTTTCAGTATCCAACATTAGTTACACCGATTGCTTATCGGCAAGTAAAGATACTTTTAGTAAGGATCTTTCAGATGCCGATTCAATTGTGTATTCTTATCAAAACCATACACTGTACATTACTCACCACAATTTACTCGTAGGATGTGGCGAAGACGTACATGTAGATGTTCAACTTATAAACGATACAATCCGAATTTCGGAATGGACAGACGGATATGTAGATTGTGTTTGCAAGATTGACAACTCCTTTCAAATAAATGATCTTGAGAAAGGTTCTTACATTCTTAATTTTATTAATTCTGAAATTGTTTTACCAATAAATTTGTAGTATCATGAAAAAATTA
>JAFWBF010000112.1 GCA_017507285.1 Bacteroidales bacterium
AATGCTATGAATAGCCTTAATTTGAAACACGTAATAAAAAGATAAACAAAAAAAGGATACTCGCTTTTGAGTATCCTTTCCTATATCAGATATAATTATTTTGCTTTTGTTTTTGTAGCTTTAGGCTCTTTTTTGGCTTTAGTTTCCTTCTTAGCCTTTGGTTCTTTTTTGGCTTTAGTTTTGGCTGTTGCCTCTACAGGTTTTTCTGTAGTACCGATGTTAGATTCTTTCATAAAGTTTTCAATATCCATTATGTCGGCATCGTTCGGACCATCGTCGTAGTCGGTCAGATATTCATCTTCGGGCTCTTCATCTTCAGCATCTTCATCAATGTAGTCGTCTTTTTCTTCGTACTCGACCTCTTCTTCCTCATCGTCAGGTATATCAAAAGTATCTTCGTATGCACCATGTTTAAGATCAAATTCTTTATGTTCGGGGTCGTGCTTTTCCGATGGGTCGTCGGTCAACGGCTCGAACTTGGAAGTTTCTTCCTTTATATCATCGTCGGCAAACAATTCTTTATCCAATTCCTCTTCTGCCAAATGAGAATCTATGCGTACCTCAAATTTTACCATGTACGAAGTATCTTCGGTTTCCAAAGGTACTACAAAAATAGGTGTTCCATCGGGTTTAATTATTTTCTGCATATAGTCCTTATGTCCCTCCGGATATGCTTCTTTGAACAATTCTCTCAATTCGTCTGATAAGTTCTCATTACTGATTATCAGTTTCTTCTTACGATTATCATGTCTTTTCATCCCTTGATTTTTTTTTGCAATGTTAGTAAGATTCTTTGAATGCTACAAGTTTTTTCTTAGTTTTTTTCTATTTTTCTTTTATTCTATTGAATATCAATTACATTATTATTCATTATCTACTCGAAGGTTATAGAGCACAAATTTCTGTCTGTCCACGGTATTTGCACCCATATAAAAGCGCAACACTTCGGCCGATGGGAAGTCTCTATCCAATATGACCGGGTCGAGCCTCATGTCCTTGCCGATAAAGTTCCGAAACTCGTCGGGCGATATTTCTCCCAGTCCCTTAAAACGTGTTATCTCGGCGTTGGATATTGAGTTTATGGCGTTGATACGTTCTTCTTCGGTATAGCAGTAGATGGTTTTTTGCTTGTTGCGTACACGAAATAGCGGTGTTTGCAATATATACACATGTCCGGTCTTTACCAAGTCGGGGTAAAACTGGAGGAAGAAGGTAAGCAACAGCATACGTATGTGCATACCGTCGACATCGGCATCGGTGGCTATAACAATATTGTTGTAACGAAGGTTTTCCAAACCGTCGTCGATATTCAAAGCGCTATGCAAAAGGTTGTACTCTTGGTTTTTGAATACTTTTACAAGTTCCTTGTTGTAGCTGTTGAATGGTTTTCCTCGCAGGCTGAATACAGCTTGTGTGTTCACATCGCGACTTTTGGTGATGGAACCGCTTGCCGAATCACCCTCGGTTATGAATAAAGTTGTGGCCAGGCGTTGTTCGTGGTTGGTGTTGTAGTGCACCCTACAGTCGCGAAGCTTTCGGTTGTTGAGGCTTGCTTTTTTGTTTGCCTCTTTGGTCAACTTCTTTATTCCGGCTATGTCCTTACGCTCTTTTTCGGATTGTAGTATTTTGGCCTGCATGGCCTCGGCTGTCTGAGTGTTGATGTGCAGATAGTTGTCGAGGTTTCGGCTCACTATGTCGTTGATATAGTTGCGCACCGTCGGGCTGTTGTTTGGCTTGCCGTCGCGACTGGGCTCCATGTAGGTCGAGCTGAAGTTGGTTTTTGTTTGGTTTTTAAACTCGGGGTCTTGCACCCTTATGCTCAAGGCGCACAATATATTTTGTCTCACATCGGCCGGGTCGTACTCCTTTTTGTAAAAGTCGCGTACGGTCTTTACTATCGCTTCGCGGAAAGCTGCCTGGTGTGTACCTCCGTCGGGCGTATACTGTCCGTTTACAAAGGAATAATATTCTTCTTTCGAGTATTGATTTTCCACATGTGTAAAGGCCACCTCAAAGTCGCCCTCCTTGATATGTATGATTGGGTAAAGGCGTTCGCCCTCCATGTTATTGTCCAACAGATCAACCAACCCGTTTTTGGAATAATATCGTTGGCCGTTGTAGCGAAGTGTAAGACCGTGGTTCAGATAGGCATAATTCCAAATGGAGCGTTCGATATAGTCGTTGACAAAGTGGTAGTCGCCAAAGCATTTTACATCGGGCACAAATTCTACCAACGTTCCGTTTTGTTCGGTCGAAGGCTGCACCTCCATGTCTTCCACCAGCTTACCTTCGGCAAAGATGGCTACCTTTGTTTGACCGTCGCGTACCGATTGTATTCTGAAATGTGACGATAAGGCATTTACCGCTTTGGTACCCACGCCGTTCAAACCTATTGATTTCTGAAACACCTTGTTGTCATACTTACCACCGGTGTTTAGCCTTGATACTGCCGTTACCAAACTGCCGAAGGGAATTCCACGGCCATAGTCGCGGATACGTACCTTTTTTTCGGCAAAGTCGACGGTAACTTCAATGCTTTTGCCATAGCCCATAGTAAACTCGTCGATGGCATTGTCTATCACTTCCTTTATCAGGACGTATATACCATCGTCGTGCGACGAGCCATTGCCCAATTTTCCAATATACATTGTAGGCCTCAGCCTCAAATGCTCCATGTCTTCCAAGTGTATGATGGAACTTTCGTCGTAATTAACGGGTTGTACTGTTGTTGTTTCTTCCATAAAGGGCTAATATTTTGGTTGTTTGTATTTGCTGTATCAATTATTCGGTGTGCAAAGTTACGTAATAAATGCTAGTTTATTTCATTTCTCAAAAAATATTTTTTCAACACCTTATTTTTGAAAACTTATCCGATGCCTCTTTTTGTGTATCGTTTGCCACCGGTCACAATCGCTTTCCGCAAAGGCCAATCTCATTCGCCGGTAATCCACGCAAGGACTAATCACACTTACCGGTAATCCAAATCGCATTGGGCAAATCATCTGTGGGTGAATGCGATTTGCCCCTACATTATTCGAACAGGCCATGTTTTGGCATATCGCTTATCCCTAGTCCAAATACGTTGTTCGGAAAGGGTGGTTGCCGTTGTTCGGAAAGGGTGGTTGCCGTTGTTCGGAAAAGGTGGTTGTCGTTGTTCGGCGCAGGTGGTTGACAAATGCCATTTGCAAACATCGCAGATGGCATTTGCGACCATTGCAGATGGCATTTGCAACCATCGCAGATGGCATTTGCGCACCACCTCTTTCGAACATCGTTCACCACCATTTCCGAACATCGAACACCATGGTTTTCGAACATCGACCACCACCCTTTCCGAAGGCGGAAGGTAGGTGATAGGAAGATGGACGATGGATTGGCCGAACCACGAGGGTGAACCAGTCGAAGCCAGATGGGTTGTCTACCGATTTCGGCCATGTGTTGTCAGATTTTCGGCCATGCGTCTGAAGGGATATAAATAAGGAGCAT
>JAFWBF010000113.1 GCA_017507285.1 Bacteroidales bacterium
CCCTTCGGGGTCTGTTGTTTTTTCCAGTTGGTGCAGGCAGTCATATTCCATCAGAGTATTACCATTCAAGGCATCTGTTATCTGCGTGGTTTTTCCGGCATAGTCGGTATATGTATATGTTATGTGGTTCATAGGGTCGGTAGTCTTTGTAAGGAATTTTCGGGTTCCCGAATAATCGTTGGCTACACTATATACATTGGTCAATACCGCACTGTCGGGATAGGTAATCTTGGTCTGTCTGTCCATAACGTCGTATTCCATGGTTGTCGGCACGCCTACGGCCGAAGTGTCGTATTTTCCAGTTTGTCCCACATTTTCCGAGAATGAAAGATACTGTTTTACTGTGCGACCAAACTCATCCAACTCTATCTTTCCGCTTACAATAGTTTTGTCAACTCCGTTTACCATACCGTCTTTCTTGGTTTGTATCACACGACCTATCTTGTCGCACAATACCGTTGTTTGAATAGGATCGTTCGGATGCTCTGTATCATAATGGAATGTTTGAGCTATAGGTGTAGTCCAATTAGCATAAGAAGTATAACCATTGGTGGATGCTATCGGATAATATTCCATGCGTATGGTATATGGCTTGTTTGCCGCCAACTCTTTCGGTCCTGTTATTGTTTTGGTTCTGCCTCTGTAGTCGTATGTATAAATTACCCTATTACCACTTGGGTCGGTCTTTTGCAGTGGCACACCAAAACGGTAGTCGTATGTGGCCGTCGAGGTCAGATTGAAAGCATCCGTTATCGAAGTCGGGTAGGTATGCGTCGAGGTATCGTAGGTATAGTCATATTCCTGTCGGTAATTGTTTTCATCGGCAGGTTTTGTAAAGGTTAATACATTGCCATAGCCGTCATAGGTCATATTATAAACGGCATCATTACTATTGCTAATAGTGCTACCTTTGTATATACGTTCTTCTATAAGGTTGCCCAATGTATCATAGTTAAAATCATATTTCCGCATCGGTGTACTTCCACTGCCTGCTTTTCTGACTGTAAACCCACTTTTCAGTCCAATCATATTTTTGGGTCTGTTTGTGTAATAAGTGATATTTACTATTGCATCATCCGTAGAGTCTGCTGTATTGCCCCAATTGCGGAAATTGGTGATGTTTCTATAATTGTCGTATTCATAGCTTATCATGGTGGTAAGCTGCACTGTAGTTTGTCCTTCGTAGTAGTTGTTTATCTGTGCCGTAATAACAGGTGCTACCCATTCCGAGCAGGCACTTATTGTATCGGTAGCTGATTCGGGATCTTTTATTGCCATATCATAGATCGTCTCGGTATATTTTTTGCCGCTACCGTCAAATAAGGCTTCGCTCTTTTTCTTACCTTTAAGTGCATAGGTGGTATTATTATAGCATTCTTCGGTATATCTGTACACTGTGTTATTGCTCTTATGTTGACGTGTGGTTACTTTCTCGAATCCATAGCTTGTACGCTCATAGCGGTCGTAGTATGGATTGGAATATTCGTAGCTTGTTTTCATTATGCTACCTCCGACGGGAGAGCTTTGTGCATCGATGGTTACACTATTCATCACCCATGTGCGGTTGGGGTTCTTTATCGACGACTCGGTAAGGCTGTAATCTATCTCTATGGTACCGCCCATGGGGTTGGTTACCTTTTTAAGGAGATTTACACCACCCAATTGGTTGTAACGGACTTTAATAGTTCCTATACCATCAGATGTAACAAAGTCCGGCAAGCCATCATTATTAAAGTCTGCTATCTGCACTTTGTCTATATTGCACGATGGATTGAAAGCACTACCACTTAGCGTACCTGTCATTTTTAACCCCCAAAGGGTGAATCCTGCTGTTCCGGAAATATTGGTGCTACCCGACAGGCTATAACTTCTTACAATATCGGAAATACCCATAATTATTTTAGTTGCCCATTCTCCATTGCCCTTATTGTATTTCACAAGAATCCTATTATTATCATCTTTATAAACTTTATCAGGCAATCCATCGCCATTAATATCAATAAGCATAGCATTTGTTTGATTATGCGAATAGTTTATTCCAAAGCCACCGCCGACACTGAACTGACAGATATTGAACAAATCGTTGCCGTTATAATTCAATCCGCCAGTTTCAAATGTACTTTCTCTGTTGAAACCTACAAACCAATTACCGGGAATCGGTATAAACTTATATCCCCAATTCAAA
>JAFWBF010000114.1 GCA_017507285.1 Bacteroidales bacterium
CAAGCAAGATATTATTGATAAAATGGTTAAGAGTGGTGTATGGACATTACTTCGTCAACGTCCGTTTGCTACCATCGCCGACCCGGCAACAGAACCTAAAGCCATATTCATTTCGGGTTTTGATACAGCCCCATTGGCTCCTGACTATGATTTGCTATTGCACGGCAGAGGCGAAGTATTTCAAGCCGGTTTGGATGCTCTATCCAAACTTACAAGTGGGAAAGTACATTTGAGTATCAATCCAAAAATAAATCATACAGGAGTTTATACAAATTCCAAGAATGTAGAAATACATCAATTTGAAGGAAAACATCCTACCGGAAACGTAGGAATACAAATAAATCATATTGATCCTATAAATAAAGGTGATATAGTTTGGGTGGTTAATCCTCAAGATGTTGCAACCATAGGAACTTTGTTTACCGAAGGTATTTACCGTCCCGAAAAGATTATTGCATTGTGTGGCTCATCGGTACGCAAACCTCAATACCACCGTGTTTATGCAGGTGCTTGTATAAGTTCGCTTGTAGAATCGCAAGTAGAAGATCAAAACGTGCGCTATATTTCTGGCAACGTTCTTACCGGAACCAAGATAGCAAAAGATGGTTTTTTGGGTGCTTTTGACAATCAAATCACTGTTATACCCGAAGGCGACAAATATGAGTTTATGGGTTGGTTGGCACCGGGATTGTCCAAATTCAGCTTTTCGCACACTTTCCTTTCGGGATTTGCCAATAACTTTGGGTCTAAGAAAGAATATGATATAGACACAAATATGCACGGCGAACGCAGAGCATACGTGGTAACAGGCGAGTATGAAAAAGTATTGCCTATGAATATATATCCTATGCAACTGATAAAAGCATGCGTTATTGGCGATATAGATCAAATGGAAGAATTGGGTATATACGAAGTTGAACCTGAAGACTTGGCACTTTGCGAATTTATTGATACTTCGAAGACAGAGATACAAACCATTATCCGTGAAGGTTTGGAAAGTATCCGCAGAGAAATGTAAGAACAAATATATTCCCTTGCAAAAAAGTTAGTTATTTTAAGAAGGGAATTGATAATATTGAGACAAATAGCCAGATAAAAGTTTTATTTGGCTATTTGTATTTGGGAAGATTAATAATGCTTGATTTATGAGAAAGATAGTACAGATATTCTTTTTGGTAGTTATTGCAGGTTTGTTGGGTTGGGTTATCTCTGTAGATGTGGAACCAAAACCAGTAGACGTTTTTACTCAAGATGTCGAAGAACCTACAGCATTGAAAGATACATGTATAGGCGACTGTTCGCTATGCGAAATAGAGTGTATATACGAGCGTGATAGTGTAGGAGATAGCGCTACTGCTATGGAAGATATTTCGTTAGCCGAATTTGAAGACGTGTCGGGTAGCAATGAGTTTGAAACTGTTTCGGATAGCGAATTTGAAGAAGCAACATTTGAAGAAAAACTAGATGCTGAACCACTAGTAAATAAATCCAACAAACGTTTGCTAGTAGTAGTACTCAGTCTTTTTTTGGCTACAGCGTTGGCCGGCATATTTGTGGAATATCCCCAGTTGAGAAATCTTAGATATTTGTTTTTATTGGTATCGGTGGTAGTGATAGGATTTGGATTTGGAGGCAGTTGTCCGTGTATGCTCAAGAGTTTCGACAATACTTTCCTTTTCTTTTTGGGACACGAGGTGAAATGGGCTTCGCTGGTATTGTTTTTAGGACTGATTCCTATTACATATCTATTTGGCAAAGTATGGTGTGGATGGATATGCCACTTTGGTGCATTGCAGGAGTTTATTCACAAGAATAGCAAATGGAACTTTTGGAAAACGCCCAAGGCACAAAAAGTATTGTTTTGTGTGCAGATAGGAGTTTTTGTAACATGGGTATTGTGGTTACTTATAGCCCAAACGTCATCTGTATGCAAATATGATCCTTTTGTAAAGATATTCAATCTTAGTATCAACGGAGTGGTTAATTACATAGTGGTAGGCATTTTGATAGTATTGTCGTTGTTTGTCAACCGTCCTTTCTGCCGTGCTATTTGTCCTATAGGATTTGTGTTAGGTTGGGTGGCACGCATTCCGTATGCACGCAGATTGCATATCAAAGATTCTTGCGTCGGTTGTGGCAAATGTAAAACTAAATGCGACAAAGGTGCCATTCTTGGCGAAAAATCTATCAAGCACAGAGTGGATGCAAATGCGTGCATACTTTGTGGTGAATGCATGTCAGAATGTCCCCAACAAGGACTTGCCACCACTAAGGTAAAAACACAAGAAAACTAACAATAATGAAATAAAAAATGCTCAATTTTATAGAACTATAATAGATTGATAATTCAGTAACTAATATTAAGTATAGGAGCATAGAGGCAAGCATAAAACAAAATCAAAGTAAATTATATTTGCTCTATCAAAAAAAATATTGTACCTTTGCAATTTGATTTAAATAACTATAAATGCTTTAACAAGTTATATTTCAACAAAAAATACAAGCTAAATGAATAGTTTACGACAATTTATTGATAAGATAAAGCCGAATTTCGAGAAAGGTGGAAAATTTGAGAAGTTAGGTTCCACATTCGGTGCTTTCGAAACATTTGCTTTCGTTCCAAACGAAGTAACAAAGAAGGGTTCTCATATCCGTGATGCTGTGGATATGAAGCGTACGATTATAGTAGTTGTGTTGGCTTTGATACCTGCATTGCTATTTGGTATGTGGAATGTTGGTTA
>JAFWBF010000014.1 GCA_017507285.1 Bacteroidales bacterium
GCCCACTTTAGGCCGCTCGGCAGCCCGAGGTCCACATAGTCGTGGCCGCATATCTGCTCGTAGTCCTGGGTGGTAAAGGTTCGTTGCTCGCCATACACTGTGCCGTTGATGTTGGAGGCGTAGGCACGCACGTAGTAGGTTGTGTTTTTGCTCAAGCCGGTTATCCGTGTGTAAAAACGTCCTACTCCGTTACCCACTTCTATGCGGCTGTCGTCTGTGGTCGGGTTTTCGGCAGTGCTGTAGCAGATACCACGTGCCGTTATGGCGTAGCCGCTGTTTGATATGATGTAGCCACCTGCCGAGGCAGCGTTCACCACAATATCCGTAGGTGCATGGGTTGTTACCACCGGTAGCCCCTCGTTGGTTGTTACGGTTATCTGCTCGCCATAGTTGGTGCCGTTTTTGTTGGTGGCGTATGCACGCACGTAGTAGGTGGTGTTTTCATCAAGTTTTGTCATCATGGATTGAAAGGTTCCCACACCCGTTCCGTCGTTGGTGTGGCTGTCGGCTATGGTAGGCTTGGGCGATTTGCTCCAGCATACACCTCGAGCCGTTACGGCAAAACCTTCGTCCGACGTAACTTCGCCGCCACACATAGCTGCGGCTCTCGATGCAAATTCGGCATTGCCGGTCTTTACCAGTGGCGAGTTTCCATCCTTGGTTCTGAACTTTCGCGGTGTAAGTTCGGCACGGTCCACGGCGCTATATACAATATATTTATACAGGTAGTCTGTGTTTGCCACCAGACCATCGATGTTTGCCTCGAAGCTGTTGTCGGCCTTCAGCACAACGGTGTGCACGGCAGGGTTGGCGGCCGTGGCGGTGGTGTATACAAGTAGCTCCAGCTTTGCCGTAGCCACGGGGCATTGCAATGTGCCACCTATGGTGGCAAAAGTTGCGTTAGGGTTAACTTCGTCCCTTATATCGGGAATATTTATAGGCTCGTCCATATCGCGTTGGCAGCCCTGCAACATAGCCAATAGGGCCAATACTGCCAATGTCAGAAGTCGTTTCATAGCTTAACCTCCCTTCGTGGTTTGAGTTTTTTGAGCTTGAAGCTGTAGCCCACTCCGAGCTTCACTTCGGCATATCGGAAGCTGAAGCCGATGGTCGAAAGGTCTGCCGAAAACGAAGTTTCACGCATGCCTAGGTGCACGCCCACCGAGTATTCGAGGCCTTGAAAACATTGGTTGTCAACTTTTACAAAGTCGTCGCCCAAAGTACTGTAGCCCACCTTGCGGTAGCCGTAGCCCATGCCCACTTTGGCCGAAAACAAGCGGCTGAACTTGTACATACCGCCGGCTTGTAGCGAAAGGCGCGAAGTTTTTTTCGTTCCCGTGTAGTAGAAATCGGCAGTGCCGTCGGTATCAGTTTTGGTAAACTCGGGGAAGCCCGAATTCAAATCCGTGGCCACGCTTACCCACCACCCCCATGTGCGTTGCACTCCGGCTGTGAAGCCAACCGAAAACTGTGGGGCAATGGAATACGAGCCGTTGAGCATCACAAACCCTTCCCTCTGAGGCTGAGGGGCAAGGCTTTTGCCCGAATTGCTTTGCGATAAGACTGAAAATGACATCGCAAGCATCGCAATAAATAATCCTAAGTGTTTCATAATCTGTTGTCTTTGTGATTAATTACAATTTACATCCGTCAGCAAATTTACACAATGTCGGTCATTAAACCAAGCGGTTGCGAAATTTTTTTCGTTCAAAGTCATCTCATCGACCAATGGTATACGATTGTATTTCTTTTCCTTGGCGGAAAATGGCTGCCGCAGTCAGCTCCTGTTTTGGGCAACGACCCGACAGCAAAATTTCTCAAACCCGATAGGCAAACTTTTCCGACCCGACTGAAAACCTTCCCGGACCCGACTGAAAACCTTCTCCGACCCGACTGAAAGAATACCTCCGACTCGACTGAAAAACTTCCCGGACCCGACTGAAAAAAATCTCAGTTCCGGCAGAAAAATTAATTTCAAGCTATGGAATTATTTTATTAATCGAGTCTGATAATTTATCTACTTGATTAAAAATAGTTTATCAGACGGCTGTGACGCTTTGTCCGCTCGTGAGGGCGAGGGGGTTGAAACGGGTATGTGTGTCGATATGGTGCATGGACCAAAAATATTTGGGTATGCCTGTAGGCGAATGCAACAAGTTTTGGATAGAAACGAAACCTTGGCGGGTGAAAATTCGTACACAATGCGTATCTTTGCAACAGCAGAGCAAAACAAGAAAACTATATAACATATATATTGACAATACTATGGCTATAAAGAACATAATATTTGATTTGGGTGGCGTTATCTACGACATACGCTACGAAAACATAGCCGACAAGTTTCGCAGCTATGGCATCACCGATTTTGAGAAGCTTTATTCGAAGGCTTCGCAAACCGACACAATCGACTTGTTTGAGGAGGGAAAAATCAGCCCGGCCGACTTTCGCGATTATGTGCGCAGCCTTTCGCCCGTGCCTCTGACCGACAGCCAAATCGACGATGCTTGGAATGCAATACTGATAGACATACCCAAATCCCGCCTCGAACTGCTTGGAATGCTACGGCTGAAGTACAATATATTTCTCTATAGCAATACCAATCAGATAAACTACGACCGCTTTACCACCGATCTTCGTGCAAAGTACGGTTTTGACATCTTCGAGGTAACGTTCAAAAAAGCCTATTTCTCACAGCTGCTTCAGATACGCAAACCTAAACCCGAAGGCTTCAAAGCCATAATTGAGGAGCAAGGTCTCCTGCCCGAAGAAACCCTTTTCATCGACGATAGTCCCCAACATATAGTGGCGGCTCGTACGGTTGGGCTCAACGCCTATCACCTTGCCGGTGGCGAAACAATGGAGCAGTTGTTTATGTGTAACTTGGAATTGAGAGAAGGAGTGCTTTAGTCTGGGCAGTGTTTTAACAGGGATAAAATGAACAAAAATGTGTGCAAAATGCTGTAAAAAACTAATATTTGGCGATATAAAAGGCGCACGAACTGTTGAAAACTTATTGGTGATGCAAACTTTTTGTGCATATTTTGTGTTCTCTAATATGCTGATAGATAATGCCTGTCCGAGATTTTAACTTTTTTTTTGTCTCGAAATAAAAACTAATTCTCTTTATGTGGGAAAAAAGTAGTAATTTTGCAGTCCCAAATTATGGGATAAGTAATAGACAAAACATAGTAAATTTTAAACATTTTAAAGTATAGTATTTAAAGTACAGTATGCCAACAATTCAACAATTAATCCGTAAAGGACGTCAGCAATTGGAGTACAAAAGTAAATCTCCTGCACTAGACTCTTGTCCTCAACGTAGAGGAGTTTGTACACGTGTGTACACAACCACTCCTAAGAAACCTAATTCGGCAATGCGTAAAGTTGCTAGGGTTCGTTTGACAAATCAAAAAGAAGTTAATGCTTACATACCAGGCGAAGGACACAACTTGCAAGAGCACTCTATCGTGATGATTAGAGGAGGCCGTGTGAAAGATTTACCAGGTGTAAGATATCACATCATCCGTGGTGCATTAGATACATCAGGAGTAGATGGTAGAAGACAAAGACGTTCTAAATACGGTGCAAAACGTCCAAAACAAGCAGCAAAATAAAATAATAATAACATTAGAGCTTTTATAGAGTAATGAGAAAAGCAAGACCAAAAAAGAGAATTATTTTACCGGATCCAAAGTTTAACGACACTCTAGTTACAAAGTTTGTCAACAACTTGATGTTAGGCGGTAAGAAAACAACAGCATATAAGATATTCTACGAAGCAATTGATGTAGTAGCCGACCGCACAAAAGAAGACGGTTTGGAAGTATGGAAGAAGGCATTGGCTAATGTAACCCCTTCTGTTGAAGTACGTAGCCGTAGAATTGGTGGAGCAACATTCCAAATCCCATCAGAAATCCGTCCGGAACGTAAGATGTCCATAGGAATGAAGAACCTTATAGGTTATGCTCGTAAAAGAGGTGAGAAAACAATGGCTTTGAAGTTGGCTAGCGAAATTCAAGCAGCTTACAAAGAAGAAGGAGCAGCTTTCAAACGTAAAGAAGAAACTCACAGAATGGCAGAGGCTAATAAAGCATTCTCTCACTTTAGATTTTAAATAAGAAACAAAAGATTACAAAGATAACCGAAACAGTATGTCTGAACTGAAATTTACAAGAAATATAGGTATTATGGCTCACATCGACGCCGGTAAAACAACTACCACCGAGCGTATTTTGTTCTATACAGGAAAGAACTATAAATTGGGTGAGACCCACGATGGATCGGCTACAATGGACTGGATGGCTCAGGAGCAAGAAAGAGGTATAACAATTACTTCGGCTGCTACTACTGTGTTTTGGAATTATCAGAATAATCAATACAAATATAATATAATAGATACTCCGGGTCACGTAGATTTCACAGTAGAGGTTGAACGTTCCTTGAGAGTATTGGATGGTGCTGTGGCATTATTTTGTGCTGTAGGTGGTGTTGAGCCTCAATCGGAAACGGTGTGGCGTCAAGCCGATAAGTACAAAGTACCACGTATTGCATTCATCAATAAGATGGATAGAGCAGGTGCTGACTTCTTTTCGGTTGTAAACCAAATCAAAGAACGTTTAGGTACAAATCCTATCCCATTGCAAATTCCTATTGGACAGGAGGATTTGTTTAAGGGAGTTGTGGATTTGATAAGCAACAAAGCTCTCATTTGGGATGAGGCTTCTAATGGAACAAAGTTTTATGAAGTTCCAATGCCCGATGATTTGAAAGATATTGCTGATGAATATCGTCAAAAATTGATTGAGGGTGTAGCTGAAGACAATGAAGAGTTGATGGCTAAATTCTTTGATGATCCCAACTCAATTACAGAGGAAGAGATGTTGGCTCAAATACGTAAAGCTACATTGGAAATGCGTATAACTCCTGTATTGTGCGGTGCATCGTTCAAAAATAAAGGTATTCAATCTTTATTGGACGCTGTTGCAGCATTTTTGCCTAGTCCTATGGACATTGAAGGGGTAGAGGGTGTTAATCCAAAAACTGAGGAGGAAGAAATTCGTCCTATTGATGTAAAAGCACCATTTTCGGCATTAGCATTTAAAATAGCTACAGATCCCTATGTTGGACGTATCTGTTTCTTCCGTGTTTACTCTGGAAAATTGGAGTCGGGTTCGTATGTATATAATGCATCAACTGGAAAGAAAGAACGTATTTCTCGTATTATGCAAATGCATGCCAATAAGCAGAATCCTATGGAAGTAATTTCTGCAGGTGATATTGGAGCAGCAGTAGGGTTTAAAGATATCAAAACCGGCAATACGCTGTGTGATGAAAATCATCCAATTATATTGGAATCAATGAAATTTCCGGATCCTGTTATTGGTATAGCAATAGAGCCTAAAACACAAGGAGATATTGATAAGATGAACAATGCGTTGATAAAGTTGGTAGAAGAAGATCCTACACTTGTTGTAAAAAGTGATGAATCTTCGGGACAGACTATTATCAATGGTATGGGAGAGCTACACTTGGATATTATATTAGATCGATTGAAAAGAGAATTTAATGTAGAAGTAAATCAAGGAGCTCCTCAAGTAGCATATAAAGAAGCTATAACTACAAGCTATCAGCACCGCGAAGTATATAAGAAACAGACTGGTGGTCGTGGTAAGTTTGCCGATATTATATTTGAAATAGGTCCTGCAGACGAAGGTTTCAAAGGGTTACAATTCATCAATGAGGTTAAGGGTGGAAATATTCCAAAAGAATATATGCCTGCAATAGAAAAAGGCTTCAAATCAGCAATGGAAAATGGTGTATTAGCCGGTTATCCTATGGAAAGTATGAAAGTGCGTATTATAGATGGTTCTTACCATCCTGTTGATTCGGATGCATTGTCGTTCGAGTTGTGTGCACGAGTAGGCTTTAAAGAAGCATGTCGTAAGGCAAATCCAATTTTATTGGAGCCAATAATGAAGTTGGAAGTATTGACACCTGATGCATATTTAGGAGATGTAACTGGAGACCTAAATCGTCGTCGTGGAGTATTGGAAAATGTCATAGCTAAGGTTGGAGTACAAGCAATTCAAGCAAAGGTACCATTGCAACAAATGTTTGGTTATGTAACAGCTCTACGAACCATAACATCAGGACGTGCAAATTCGACAATGGAATTTTCTCACTATGCCGAGTTGCCTAAGGATATATCAGAAAACATTCTAAAGAAAAGTTATTAATAAACGAGTTTATAAAAAATCGAAAACCGTGAGTCAAAGAATTAGAATTAAATTGAAATCGTACGATCATAATTTGGTTGATAAGTCAGCCGAAAAGATTGTAAAAACCGTAAAAATGACGGGTGCGGTTGTTAATGGTCCAATTCCATTACCAACTAACAAGAAGATTTTTACAGTAAACCGTTCGACTTTCGTCAATAAAAAATCAAGAGAACAATTTGAATTAAGTTCTTACAAGAGATTGATGGATATTTACAGTACATCTGCAAAAACCATCGATGCATTGATGAAGCTAGAGTTGCCGAGCGGTGTAGAAGTAGAAATTAAAGTGTGATAACAATCAGTTGAGGTTTATTTAGAAACATGCTGATTTAAAACAAATCTGATTAATTAAAAAACGAAATGTCAGGATTATTAGGAAAAAAAGTAGGAATGACCAGTTTGTTTGATGCCAACGGAAAACAACTTCCGTGCACAGTGATAGAAGCTGGTCCTTGTGTGGTAACACAAGTTAAGACAATTGAAAAAGATGGTTATGAGGCCATCCAATTAGCTTTCGGAGAAAAGAAAGAAAGCCGTACTACTAAACCAATGAGGGGTCATTTTGCTAAGGCAAATACAACTCCTAAGAAGTATTTGGCAGAATTTTCTCGTTTTGAAGAAGGAAGTAAGAAATCTTTTGGTGAAGTATTGGATGTTACAGTTTTCCAAGAAGGAGAGTTTGTTGATGTTGTAGGTACTTCTAAGGGTAAGGGTTTCCAAGGTGTAGTAAAAAGACATGGCTTTAGCGGTGTTGGTGATGTAACTCACGGCCAACATGACCGTTTGAGAGCTCCAGGTTCAGTAGGAGCATCTTCGTATCCTTCACGTTTGTTTAAAGGATTGCGTATGGCTGGTCAAACCGGTGCAAAACGTGTAAAGGTTCAAAACCTTCAAATTGTGAAAATAATTCCCGAAAAGAATTTGATGTTAGTAAAAGGATCTGTACCAGGACCTAAAGGATCAATTTTAAAAATAGAGAGATGGAGCTAAAAGTATATAATATCAATGGAAGCGAAACAGGTAGAACTGTTGTTTTAGATGATTCTATATTCGCAATAGAGCCTAATGACCATGCTA
>JAFWBF010000115.1 GCA_017507285.1 Bacteroidales bacterium
AGCTCCAATATCCAACCGGCTACATGGTCAAGGAAATAACGGTCGTGGGTAACGGCAATAACAGTACCCTTGTATTGTTGAAGATGTTGTTCAAGCCAGTCGATAGACTCAGCGTCCAAGTGGTTGGTAGGCTCGTCCAACAGCAAAATATCAGGCTCTTGAAGAAGCAAACGGCATAGAGCCACACGGCGACGTTCACCACCCGAAAGGTGTTTTACCAACGCATCTTCGTCCGGACAACGCAAAGCGTCCATAGCACGTTCCAGCTTGTTGTCCAAGTTCCACGCATCGTGTTGGTCTAGCAGTTCCATCACCTCTCCTTGCCGTTCAATGAGTTTAGTCATCTCGTCGTCGCTCATAGGTTCGGCAAACTTCATGTTTATTTCTTCATATTCCTTCATCAAGTCCACAGTTTCCTGCACTGCTTCTTGCACCACCTCTTTCACCGTTTTGGTATCGTCGAGCTTTGGCTCTTGTTCCAGGTAACCCACTGAATAGCCCGGTGAAAAGACCACCTCACCTTGGTAGCTTTTATCCACACCGGCTATAATCTTCAGCAACGATGACTTTCCCGAACCATTCAAACCTATAATACCAATCTTGGCACCATAAAAGAAAGACAAATAAATATCTTTCAATACCTGCTTTGATGGAGGATATATTTTACTTACTCCAACCATCGAAAAAATAATCTTCTTATCGTCTGCCATCTTTTTATAATGTTTTGTATATGAATTATCAATAAAATTACTTAGGTTCTTTCAGATTGCAAAGATACAAAATATTTCGGACATGAGTCCCTACACTATCTTTATGCACAAAAAAGCGGAGAAAAGATTTTCTTTCTCCGCCATGTTATTTTATATTATCTAGCTTAAATAAAGCCGTATTATTCCACAAAACTTATAGTATCTTTTGATGTAAACTTTTCGCAATAGTGGCATCTAAGCTCCAAGTTTTCTTTATCCACAACATCAAACTTGGTACGGATAACTTCCGAATTAGTGATACATTTTGGGTTTACACACTTTACTATACCTTCTATTTTGTCGGGTATTTCGGTTCTTATTTTTTCTACCACTTCGTAGTTCTTTATAACTATAAGGCTGGCCATTGGAGCCACAAGAGCTATCTTGTTTATCTCATCTTTTTCAAAGAATTTGTTTTTTATCTTTATAATACCCTTTTTGCCAAGTTTCTTACTTTCCAAATTGTAACCTATAAGTACTTCGTCGTCGTAGTTTTCTAATCCTAAGATATGTATTACACGATATACGGCATGGGTTGGTATATGGTCGATAACAGTACCATTGTCTATAGCCGAGACTACTAATTCTTTTTTACCTTTTTCCATTGTTATATTTATTTATCTTGTAAAACATCTATTTTATTTTCTAACACCCAATATTGCAGCTATCAATGCTTGACGAACATACACGCCGTTTTGAGCTTGTTGGAAGTAGTAAGCATACGGAGTTTTGTCAACATCGGTAGTAATTTCGTTTACGCGTGGTAGTGGGTGAAGTATACGCATATTATCTTTGCAACCTTTAAGCATATTTGCAGTAAGAATGCACGAATCTTTTACACGTTCGTATTCTATCAAATCAGGGAAACGTTCGCGTTGTACTCTGGTCATATAAATAATGTCGGCTACGGGTATTATTTCGTTTATATCGGAGTATTCGTAGTAGTTTAAATTGGCATTACGAACTGACATTTTTACCGATTCGGGCATCTTCAATTCGTCGGGCGAAACGAAGTGGAAAGTAGTGTTGAAGTTGCACATGGCTTGAGTAAGCGAGTGAACGGTACGTCCATATTTCAAGTCGCCAACCAAAGCGATGTTCAAGTTATCCAAAGTACCTTGAGTTTTTCTTATTGAGTAAAGGTCAAGCATACATTGAGTGGGATGTTGGTTAGCACCGTCGCCGGCGTTGATAACAGGCACTGTCGACACTTCGCTGGCATAGCGTGAACTACCTTCGCGAGGATTACGCATTACGATAAGGTCGGAGTAGCTGCTTACCATAGTGATAGTATCATGTAGCGATTCGCCTTTTTGAACGCTGGTTCCACCGGGATCGCTAAAACCTATTATGCGAGCTCCCAACTGGTTGGCAGCACTTTCGAAACTTAAACGAGTACGGGTAGAAGGTTCGAAAAACAATGTAGCAACAACTTTATCGTTCAAGATTGCTTGTTTGGGATTCTTTTCAAACTCTTCAGCAATATCCAATATCCGGATATATTCTTCCTTAGTGAAGTCGGTAATTGAAATAAGATTACGTCCTTTTAAATTACTCATGGTCCTTTTATTTATATATTATATTATTAATCTTTCTGCTTACGGCACAAAAAAAGCGACTAATAAAGTCGCTTATCAATGAAAAAAATTATTTTATCAACGCCCATGGGCATTGTAGCAGTAGCTTCGATTATATTACTTAATCTCTCTTTCATCATCATTCTTTTTGTATCCGAAATCGGGTGCAAAGGTACAACCATTTTTTCAATTATATGACATAAATCATCGTTTATTTTTATCAACACATTGCTAACAGCAGTTAGAACTCTGATAAACAAGCGGTAAACATCACACACCATTTTAGCGATATGCCGACTCGAAAGATCGACAAAAACATACTTTCCGTCATTATCCGGACCGATTTTATAGTTTTTCGGTACACAAAAAGGCATTATTTACCCCTTTATTTATACCCTACTGTCAATCGATTTGTGATAGGGTATCGCGAGCGTAATGATATACCATCAATTTTCGACCGGTATATACCCTTAAAATTACATCACGAGGCAGTTGAAATTCCCTCACGAGGGAAATCCAACTACTACGTGATGTAGCACAATCTCCCTCTCGAGGCAAATTTATCACTTAGTTTGATGTCTTGCCAATTTGTATTCCAAA
>JAFWBF010000116.1 GCA_017507285.1 Bacteroidales bacterium
AAACTACGATATTTGTAAGTAATTTTGGTGATGAAAACAAGTTTTATTAAAACAAGCAGATACTATGTATGCAATAGATAAAGAGCAGGAAGAAAGAGATATACAAGGTAAATACAGTGAACTTATATCGCTTTGCAAGAAAAAGAATCTTATTACCACGCAGGAAGAAAGCACCATTTACCGTGCATTTTCTATAGCCAAAAATGCCCATGCCAGTATGCGGCGCAGGTCGGGCGAGCCCTTTATTTTCCATCCCCTTAGTGTGGCTATAATAGCTGTAAAGGAGATAGGGCTGGGAGCCACCGGAATAGTATGTGCTTTGCTACACGATGTGGTGGAGGATACCGATACATCGCTTGACGATTTGCGAGTGATATTTGGCGACAGGGTAGCGCGTATTATAGATGGTTTGACAAAGATAGACAACATCTTCGACACGCAAACAAACTCTATACAGGCCGAAAATTTCAAGAAGATACTTTTGGCCATGGCCGACGATGTTTATGTGATATTTCTTAAGCTCTGCGACCGTTTGCACAACATGCGGACATTGGATTCGATGTCCGAATCAAAAAAGTTGATAATATCGTCCGAAACACAATACCTCTATATTCCCATAGCACATAGGTTGGGACTTTACAGCATCAAGACAGAGCTGGAAGAGCTGGTGCTGAAGTATACAAACCCGCAAGCATACAACAGAATAAAAGAGCTGATAGAGTCGACCCAAGGCGACCGCGAAAACTTTATTGACGACTTTAGCCGCTCCATACGCGAGCTCCTCGACAAAAGGGGATATAACTATGTGCTAAATGGAAGGGTGAAATCCATTTATTCCATCTGGCGAAAGATGGAGAAAAAGCGCATAGACTTTGAAGAGATATACGACATTTTTGCCATACGTATAATAATAGATGTTCCGCAAGAGGTGGAAAAAGAAGAGTGCTTTAAGATATATTCGCTTATAACCTCGCTCTATCATCCCAATCCCGAGCGTTTTCGCGATTGGATAACCGTGCCAAAAGCCAATGGCTACGAATCTATACATACCACGGTGATGACTCCGTCGGGCCGATGGGTGGAGGTGCAAATACGCAGCAAGCGTATGGATATAATAGCCGAAAGAGGTATGGCAGCACATTTCTTATATAAAGAAGGCTTGTCCAAAGACGATGTGCAAAGCAATGTGGCCGACAACTGGCTCTCGCAAATAAGAGAAATACTGGAAAACACCGAAAACAATGCCCTCGACTTTGTCGATTACTTCAAGCAAAGTTTGTATACCAAGGAGATATATTTGTTTACCCCCAAGGGCAAGATGGTAACGCTGCCGGCGGGTTCTACAGTGCTCGACTTCGCTTTTGCCATACATACACAGTTGGGTTTGACCTGTATGGGTGCCAAAGTAAATGCACAAGTAGTCTCGAACAAGCATGTGCTAAAAAGTGGTGAGCAGGTACAGATAATATCGTCGAGAAGGGTGTCGCCCGAAGAACATTGGCTGGATATCGTGAAAACACAGAGAGCCAAAGACGAGATAAAGAAATACTTCAGAATACAAAAACGCAAGTTTGAGATTGAGGGCAAAAACAAATTGGGCAAGATACTGAGCGATTTGAACTACGACCTCTCGGCATCGATACTTGGCGACCTGAGGGTGGCTCTAGGCATACGTACCGATTTGGACCTCTTTTATATGGTGGCGAAAGATCAGATAGGAGAGAAAGAAATAAGGAGATGTTTTGGCAAAGAGGTTAAGTCCAAAAAGTTGCCATGGCTTATGTTGGCATCGCCCTTCAAGTACCTCTTCAACCCCCATAGCCAGCAAGGCAAAGAGTCGAACATGGAAACCGATATGACCGAGAAGTTTCAGAAAAATATCGGAAATATATTGCTCGACGGCAAATACGAGAATTATGATATAGTGATAGCCGACTGTTGCAAACCTATACAAGGTGATGATGTGGTAGGCTTTATAGAAGGCGACAAAATAGTGGTACATCGGACCACATGCCAGAAGGCTATGGACCTATTGGCTACTCACGAAAACCATGTGGTGAAAGCCAAATGGCGTAAGGGCGAGCCGGTATCATTCCTTACGGGTATACAGATGGTGGCAATAGACAGAAAAGGATTGCTACAAGACCTTACAAGAATAATATCGCAAGAGATGGATTTGAACATCCGTGGCATTACGCTCGAAACAAGCCAGGGAATAGGCAACGGAATAATAATGGTGTATGTCACCGATACCGAAAGTTTAAATGGACTTATAGACAAGATTAGGAACTTGGAGGGCATGGAATCGGTAACAAGGATATAATAGTATATAACATAAGATTGAGGTGAATTATTGTAGATAGCAGATTGAGAGGCGTGCGGTGGCGCGTCTCTCAATGCTGTATATTGTGTATAACTTGAGGAGAAAATTATAATAAAAAAACTTTGCCGATTGGAGAAAAAAATGTAGCTTTGCAAAATTATTCTATCAAACAAAAAAAAGTCATTATGTCTAATTTCACACATTTACACGTACACACCCAATATTCCATATTAGATGGAGCTGCAAATATCAAAGTAATGCTTGAGCGGGTAAAAGAGCTTGGCATGGACTCGTTGGCCATAACCGATCACGGCAATATGTATGGGGTATTGGAATTTTTTAATACAGCCAAAAAGGTTGGCATCAAGCCAATATTGGGATGCGAGATGTATGTTGCAGAAGATAGACATAATAAGGTGGGTAACGAAAGCCGAAGCGGATACCACCTAATATTATTGGCCAAGAACGAGAAAGGTTACAGCAATCTTATCAAGCTGTGTTCGATGGGTTTCTTGAAAGAGAATTACTACTACACCCCGCGTATAGACAAGGAATTGCTACGCCAATATACCGAAGGCTTGATATGTTGTTCGGCATGTTTGGGTGGCGAACTGCCTCAGACTATATTAAACAAGGGATTGGATGCCGCTTCCGAAATAGTGGAGGAGTTTAAATCAATGTTTGGCGACGACTATTATTTGGAGATGCAGAATCACGGGCATGAGGAGCAGACGATAGTTAATAAATCATTGATAGAGCTATCTAAAAAACATAACGTAAAACTTATAGCCACAAACGATACACACTTTGTTTATAAGGACGATTATACGGCACATAAAATATTGTTGTGTGTTAATACCGGCAAAAAGTTTGATGAATATACGAGTATGGCATATACCGGCGAGGAATATGTCAAGAGCGAAGAGGAAATGTTGGCATTGTTTCCCGAATGCCCGGAAGCTATAAGCAACACACAAGAGATAGTGGCAAAGATAGAACATTTCGAGTTGGAACGCAGCATAGTATTGCCAAAATTTCCGTTGCCCGAAGGTTTCGACGAAATGCAATACCTTACGCATATAACATGGGAGGGAGCCGCCAAACGTTATCCTGAAATGACTGACGAGGTGCGTGAACGTATACAGTTTGAATTGGATACGATTGAAAAAATGGGTTTTCCCGGATATTTTCTTATCGTGCAAGATTTTATCAATGCGTCGCGTAATGAATTGGGGGTTGTTATAGGTCCGGGACGTGGTTCTGCTGCCGGATCGGTTATTGCCTATTGTATAGGTATAACTAATATAGATCCGGTTAAATATAAGTTGCTGTTTGAGCGTTTTTTGAATCCGGAGCGTATAAGTATGCCCGATATTGATGTTGATTTTGATGATGAGGGTCGAGAGAAGGCTTTGCAATATGTAATGGATAAATATGGTGCCGACCATGTGGCACAGATTGTAACCTTTGGAGCTATGGCTGCTAAGTCGGCAATAAAAGATGTGGCTCGTGTGATGAATTTGGACCTTCAAACATCTAATTATTTGGCAAAACTTGTACCCGAAAAGCCCGGAACAACGTTGAAGAAGGCTTTTGAAGAAGTACCCGAGCTCAGAAACCTTAGGGATAATGGTACCGAATTGGAAAAGAAGGTGCTGCAATATGCGGTACAGTTGGAAGGCTCTATACGAAATACAGGGGTACATGCTTGTGGAGTGATAATTGGCCCTCAGGATATATCAAACTTTGTACCTTTGGCATCGGCAAAGGATTCCGATCTTATGGTTACACAATTTGAAGGTAAGCTTATAGAATCGGTGGGTATGTTGAAGATGGACTTCTTGGGGTTGAAGACTCTATCGATAATAAAGACGGCATGCGAAAATATTAAGAAGCGACATGGAATAGATCTGGATATGGATAGTATACCACTAGATGATGAACTTACTTACGAGTTATATCAAAAAGGAGCGACGATAGGTACATTCCAATTTGAATCAGAAGGTATGCAAGCTCATTTGCGCGATCTTAAACCTACAAGATTTGAGGATCTTATAGCCATGAATGCATTGTATCGGCCGGGTCCTATGCAATACATACCTCAGTTTATTGCCCGAAAACAGGGAAGGGAAAAGATAGAGTATGACATACCTATGATGAGCGAATACCTTGATGAGACATACGGAATAACCGTGTATCAAGAGCAGGTGATGTTGCTTTCCCAGTCTATGGCCGGATTTACCAAGGGACAAGCCGATGGTTTGCGTAAGGCTATGGGTAAGAAATTGAAAGATAAGATGGCCGAACTGAAAGTAAAGTTTATAGAGGGATGTAGAAAAAACAATTTGCCCGATGATAAGGTGGAGAAAGTGTGGGGCGATTGGGAAAAGTTTGCCGAATATGCTTTCAACAAATCGCATGCAACTTGTTACTCATTTGTCGCATACCAAACGGGGTATCTTAAGGCTCACTATCCGGCAGAGTATATGTCGGCAGTGCTTACCCACAACATTAGCGATATAAAGAAGATTACTTTTTTTATAGAAGAATGTAAACGCCTAAAGATACCGGTGTTGGGACCTGATGTAAACGAGAGTGATATACACTTTATGGTTAACGACAAAGGTGAGATACGTTTTGGTTTGGGTGCAATAAAAGGTATGGGCGAAAATGCTGCAGCCGAGCTTATAACCGAACGAGAAACTAACGGTAGATTTAAAAACATATTCGACTTTTTTGAAAGAATAAATCTAAAAACAATAAATAGTAAGAACTTAGAGTCGCTAGCAAAGTCGGGGTCTTTTGATGCTTTCGAAGGAATACATCGTGCACAGTATTTTCAAAAGAAAGGCGATGATTCGCCAAACTTGATAGGTAGACTTATAAAATGGATAAATAATAAAAACTTTGGTGATGCTGCCCAAGTGTCATTGTTTGATACCTGTGAGAATTTGAAACAGGAAGAATACCCCGTTATACCCGATGCCGAACCATGGTCCAACAACGAACAATCGGAATACGAAAAAGAGGTGATAGGTTTTTATGTGTCCGGCCATCCACTTGATGACTATAAGATGGAAATTAAATACTTTACCAATACCAAGGTGTCGGAATTAAACAATCTACAAGAGTTGCAAAACAGAAAGGAGCTTGCTTTTGCAGGAATAATCAGAGACGTTGTCAAAGCACAAACAAAGAAGGGAAAACCATACGGAAAGTTTACGATAGAGGATATGGATGGAACATATACTATCACATTGTTTTCCGAAGACTATGCCAAGGTAAAGGATCACATGGAGGTGGGCTTCTTTGTTTATTGTAGAGCTATATTGAGAGAGAAACAATGGGCAAATGAGAATGGACAAAGAGATATAGAACTGAAGCTGAATGAAGTTATAATGCTTGATGAGGTGCTGGGTAGGTATGCCAAAGGTATAGTCTTTTCTATTAGAGTCGAAGATATTGACGAAGAGTTTTGTCAGACAATTGAAGCTATGGTAAATAAGCATAAGGGCAATACTTCGATAACACTGGTAGTGGAAGATACTGCAAAGGATTTGTCGTTGCGGATGATGGCCGAAAAGAAGGTGGATATAAGAACTATGCTACAAGAGTTGAAAAAGATAGAGAAAATAAGAAAAATAGAAATAGAGAAATAAGGTATCAATGAAACTACAAACTACAGTTATACCTAGGAAAGATGAAATAGCTCTATCTCATAGCAATAAAGTTTTGCTTGTAGGTTCGTGCTTTACCGATTCGATAGGTGAAAAGTTGGACTATTTTGGATTCCGATGTATGAGAAATCCATTTGGAATATTGTATAATCCGTTTTCGATAGCTCAATGTTTGGAGTATTGTATTGTTAATAGAAAAATGTCGGATGATGATATTGTTTTCAATAACCATCTTTGGCATTCGTGGTATCATCATAGCAAGTTTTCCGATGTTTCGAAAGAGAAATGTGTGGAAAACTGTAACATTAAGATTGAAGAAGCCCATCTATTTCTGAAAGATGTAGACTATATCTTTATCACATGGGGTACTGCTCTCATATATACCTTGATAGAGCAGGGTATAGTGGTGGGCAATTGTCATAAAATACCGGGTACATATTTCGACAGACGGCTACTGATGGTCGAAGAAATTGCGAAACGCTATATGGCTTTGGAGCAAAAGTTACTTGCCTACAACCCAAAGGCTGAGATACTACTTACAGTAAGTCCTATACGACATTGGAAGGAGGGCTACAGAGAAAACCAGTTGAGCAAATCGGTATTGCATCTGGCAGTGGATAAATTGCAAAGCCAATCGGCCATGTACCACTATTTCCCCTCGTATGAAATAGTGATGGATGAACTGCGAGACTACCGTTTTTTCGAAGCCGATATGCTACATCCAAGCGCTGTGGCCATAGAGATAATATGGGAAAAATTCTTGGATGCCTATACCTCCGAAGGTACAAAGAATATCTGTGCTGTTATGGATAAATATCAAAAGATGAAGCAACATAGGCCGTTTTATCCCGATAGCGATGAGTATAAGGCCCATCAAAGCAAAATGGCACAAATAGAATGTAGGCTGAAAGAGCTTGTAGGTCAAGACTTTTTATGCAGTGTTGGCAAATGATGCAGTATCTCTAAAACTATTTGTTTACATTGCCTATAGGCGATATTTATCTGTTGCAATGCAAATATCATTATCTTCATCAAGCATGCAATCGTCGCCAAGGAAATAAATTTTGGCTTCGCGTTGGAGGTTTATAAAGCTGTCCGAAGTGTGCAGAACATTGCGCATCTCATCTTTGGTATAACATTTTCGGAAATACTCTTTCCATTTTTGGCTTTCTTTCAGTACATGATTTTCACCTTTGTATGGCGATTTTAGTAGGTATCCTCTGCTGAAATCGGACGCCATGTATGTACATACTTCGGCAAAAAAAGGCTTGTTGCGATGCATTATGTATAGATTTTCGGCTTCGGTATAGGAAAGTACTTTCTGTGTTTGCTTTATCACTCTATAGCCTGCATTGGAAAAGACTTCGAGTATTATTTGCGAACGATGCAGAAATCCGGGTTTTATCATCAAAAAAGTATCATAATATTGTGGCACTTGATGTATCCATTGCAAGGAGTTGGTCAATTGGTCTTTCATTTTATTCAAGGTTTTTAGTTGTTTATAGAAAAACAGATGAAACTTTGTCTTGTTTGAATGGAAAAGGTTATGTTTAGGCAAATTCTGAAAAAATGCTTTGCTGAATGTTGGCTTTCAAAGTCAAAAGCACAGAGCATAACAACTTGGTATTAACGTGTAAAATTTAAAAGCACTCCATGCAATAAAATCTCACTTTTCATCATTGCAAAATAACCATTGGATAGATATTCAGAGAGCATTAGACTGTTCTCCCGATAAGAGTTCAATATTCTCCCGATAAGAGTTCAGTGCTCTTTTGATAAGCATTCAATGTTCTTCCGAGAAGCATGCAGTGTTCTTCCGAGAAGCGTGCACTGTTCTCTCGAGAAGCGTGCACTGTTCTCCAGAGAAGAGTGCACGCTTCTCCGGAGAAGAGTGCACGCTTCTTTGGGAGAGAATGGGGTGTTTGAAAATCAATTATTTAAGATTTCAAGAAAAACTTTGTAATATCGGGCTAAATTATCCGCAAAACAATTTTTAGAAATTGCCTATATTCCTTTCTTTATTTCCAATATTTCCAAATCTTTTGGTGTTTTGCCATCTATCACAAAACGAACCAAGGTAGATACTTTATGAAAGCCTTGTCTGCCTGCAGCCCCGGGATTGATATGCAGGAGGTTGTATTTCCTATCGGGCATGACTTTGAGAATGTGAGAATGACCCGATACAAAGATGTCCGGTCGTTGTGATTCTATAATTGGAAGTATTCGACGTTCGTATCTGCCGGGATAACCGCCAATGTGAGTCATAAGAATTTTGCAGCTTTCACAGAAGAAAAGTTGATTCTCTGACGTTTCGTGGCGTATGTCCCAACCATCCATATTGCCATATACGGCACGTGTAGGCTTAAAGGCCTGTAGCTCTATAAGAACATCAGTATTGCCAATGTCGCCGGCATGCCATATCTCGTCGCAATCTTTGAAAAAATCATATACCTGATTGGGTAACATACCATGTGTATCAGAAAGGATTCCTATTCGTTTCATTATTTTTTGTATTTTTGCATTTCGATTTGCAAAGGTACACATTTTTATTGTACATTCAAAATCAGTAGTAAAAAACATTTCAAATACTTTAAATCAGTAAAGAAAATAATACAAATGAAGAAAAATAACATACTTACTTACATATTGTTGGTGCTAACGGCGGTGTTTTGGGGCGGTTCGTTTGTACTTACCAAAGAAATATTTTTGAGTGCTCCTTCTATCACTCCTTCTATAATAGTAACCTTACGTTTGGTAGTGGCCTCTATAGTGTTTGTTCCATTTTTGCTTATTGCAAAAAAATGGCAGAAGATAGAACGGCGGGATATAAAATACTTCTTTCTATTGGCGTTCCTAGAACCGTTTACTTATTTCCTTTGCGAAAATAATGGAATCAAACTTGTGCCCGGGGGTATATCGTCGATAATTATTGCTACTATTCCTGTATTTGTTCCATTTGGGTTATATTTTGCCTACCACGAAAAGCTATATAAGATAAATGTAATAGGAGTATTGCTTTCGCTTATAGGCATTGTTGTAATGATTTCGGGCGATGGCATGACCACCGATATAAGTATGAAAGGTATATTGCTGCTGTTTGGTGCTGTGGTTATAGCAGTGCTTTATACAATAGTATTGATGAAGGTGGTGAAGCATTATCATCCATTTACTATAACGGTACACCTCAACCTTATAGGTCTTGTTTATTTTGTACCTACATTATTGATATTCGACTTTCAAAACTTTATGGATGTAACGTTTACAACCAGGATATTTGGTATGATAGCGTGTTTGGGTATTGTTTGTTCGACACTTTCGTATGTGTTTTTCAATTATGGTATTGTCAAAGTTGGGGCTTCGCGTGCCAGTGTGTTCAACAATTCTATTCCGGTTTTCACCTTAATATTTGCGGCTATGCTTGGACAGGAGAGCATTACCATAACCAAGGTGTTGGGAATGGCTGTGGCTATAAGTGGAGTGGTTATAGCTCAGATAAAGCCTAAGGGGAAGGAATAGTTTTTGACTTCAGATTATTCTACCACGTTGTAGTACAATCCGCATTTCAGTCGGAATCCATTTATCGTCAGTTCCAAAGGTATTTCCATATCCGATGAAGGTGCTGTTTTATGAGTATCTATTATCAACGTAACTACTAGGTTGCAACTTGGTACCGTTTCGGGATATATAGCGGCACTAACGTTGGATACATTGCCCAAAGAGTACTGCACATCTTTGCTACTATTACCTTCTATTATAAATCCTAATATTATTTCGGCAATGGTGTCTTTCTTTATATCTCCGATAAAGAAATTCATAGGACTGCTGGTCTTAATTTGTCCTGTGCTATCAAAGTATTGGTAGTCCAATATCTCTATCTTTCGTTCCAACGCGGCATCTATTCCGTATACCGAATGGCGTATGTCTGTGCTACTGGCACTTACATTTTCTTGTGCTTTAGAACTGCCAAAGGCAGCTTCTTCCACCACAAGGTTGCCATTGGCAATTCCGTCCATTATTACCAACGATGTGTCTATCTGTTTCAGCTGATTGATGAATGATGATATACGTCGTTGTGAGAGGTTGTAGTTGTATTCGTCGGTATGTAGTGGACTGGCAAATCCTTTTATCAATAGTTTTACTCTGTTGCCGTTAGCCAAGTCTTTGTGTAATAGTTCTAGGAACGATTCCAATTCGTTGTAATTGCCCATTACACTATCGGTAAAAAAAATCTTTGCACGTTTGGCTTCGGCAGTATCTCCGGCATCGGTGTGTAACTTTATGTAATGCTCTTGTTTGTCGATATAGCTTTTATATGTGTCTTTGTAAGTAAGTATTGTTGTTTTGGCAAGTGTGCGAGGGTCTGGCTCATCATTGTGGAAAAATAGTGATATTGGTATAAGCATACGGGCTTGCTGTTGCAGTGATAGGTCGATGGGTACAACCATTATTGTATCTTTCTTTCGTTTGAGGCATGGGCAAGTGGAGTCTATGACTATATTCCACTGATATATATCGTTGCAGCAAGTGTTGCCCGGAGTGAAAAACGACCCTTCTCTGTTTGAGGTAAGGAAACCTGTGGTAGTATCGGGGTGGTTAAGAGTGAAGTACAAGTCGTTGGCCGAAGTGTTGATGGGTTCGCCCAAGTTTGTAGGTTTTTGCCATTGGTCTCTTCCTCCTCTGGCTACAAATATGTCGTATCCGCCATAGCCATAGTGCCAATCCGAAGCAAAAAACATTGATTTTGTTTGGTCGGAATAGTATGGGGTTATCTCATTGCCGGGTGTGTTTATGGGGGTGCCAAGATTGGTGCTTTTTCCAATATAATTGCTGTCGATTACCACATACCATATATCCATTCCTCCACTGCCACCCGGACGGTCGGACACGTAGTATAGCAATGTTTTGCCTTCGGTATGTCCTATTGTTGGTTGGGTTGATGTATAGCCCTCAATGTTTACGTCCGAAGCTACTTTTCGAGGGTTGCTCCACTTTTTATTACGATATTCCGACATGTATATTCCACACATGTTGCCTGTTCCGCTATATTCGGCATCGCAAAGGGTGAGGTATATGGTTTTGGAATTGGGGTCATAGGCTATATTGCCCGAGTGCATACGCGTATCGTTGAGTCCCCATTCGTTGAGCAGCGATTTGGCCAATTTGCCATTCTTCAAATATCGGCTTTGGTATATCTGTGTTAGGATATATTCGGAAAATAGAGCGTTCTTTGATTCTGATTTGGAAATATGTATGGTACGGGCAAACAAGATAAGCGAATCTATTTTCACTGCACCTGATTCGTTCATTTTTGTGTTTATTTGTTTGCCTACATGGGTTATATTGTAGATGTATGGTTTGGACGTTGTGTCTTTTCTTTGTTCCAACACCCATTTGCATGCTTCTTGTTCTTGCAATGCTCTTTGTTCGAACTCCAAATTTCGATATTTTTTTTGTGCAAGGTAGTCGGCATAAACTATTATTGCCGAATCGGGTTGATTGTCGAAACGATACATTGTGGCTAGCTGGTATATTGCTTCGGGATATGCAGCTTTGCCTCCGGTAGATTCTATCAGTTGTTTGTAGTACTTTATTGCCTGCTTGTAATCGTTGCATTGTCGGGCCGACTCGGCAGCTTTGTACATGAGTTCTACATTGGTTTTGTTTTTGCGAATGGCCTTTTTGTAGTAGTCCAAAGCTTCGTTGTAATATCCTTCGGCGAAAGCATTGTCGGCTCTTATCCAATCGGAGTTTTGAGCCACAACAGCATGGGGCAACATCAGCATCAACATTGTTGCTGCCAATCGTACCAATAATCGCTGTATGTCAATTACTCTTTTCATAATCGCAAAGTTCTATAAAAATGTAGGACAAGGAATGGTTCGTTGTTTTTTTCGTTTGTTGTCATCAAGCCTATAGCCCAATGCTATCTCAAAACCTCCTGCACCATTGCTTGCCGGTCTGAGGTCGGAGAAGTTGTAGTCGTAGCTAGCTCCAAGTATAAATGCATCAAATTCCATAGTTGTGCCAAAAACAATGGCATCCGTTTGTCGCATATATATTCCTGCTGCACAGGCAACGTTGTACGACGAGGTTTCGTAGCCATACCATTTGACATCAACTCCGTATAGAAACTCGTTGTAATTGTTTTGGCGTTTATATACCACTATAGGTAGCACCGAAATGGTATACGATGCCTTATACTCCATTCGTGTGTATATGCTATAGGCTGGATGTAGATAAATATCATCGAGTTGCATGTATGATATGTTTGGTTTGTTTAAATGCTTGGCACCCAAGCCAACCTTGATGGTAAAGTCGTCGATAGGGTTGTAAAACCAAGCCAAACCTATCCCAAGGTCGGCATAAGTTGTTTTCACAATGTCGAACGATTCGTCTTGCTCGGGCAACACAGCGTCCATAGGGTTGAATGACCGTTGGCCTAAACCTAACGACAAACCTGCCGAAATAAAGTGATTGTTAGACCTGTTTAGCCTTTTGAAATACGATACCACAGCATCGGCCTGCATAGTTCCGTAGTTCAATGTACCTGCTTCGTCGGCTGTGAGTGATAGTCCCACATTGATGCCGTCGCCATAATATCTACGCCTATAAGCATTCCATTCGCCTGTAAATGCAAATGTTTCGTAAGGCTCGCTTACGCTCTTCCATTGGTTGCGATATACCATTCCAAATCGGCCTTTACCTTCGAAAAAACCCGAATAGGCAGGATTGAGTAGAACAGGATTGATGTCTATTTGCGAAAAATGGATGTCTTGCCCCAATCCATGTTGGATAAGAGCCAGCACAAACATGCAATATATCAATACTTTTCTACCCATAGTTCCTTTGTAAAAGTGGTACAAATATACAACTTTTTTTTCAATACGGTATACAATTTTGTGGAATAGCTATGGCATTGGTTGATTTATAACGCTTTGTATATTACTCTGTGTGCTATTTTTTGGGCAAAAACTTTGCTAAAATCATTCGGCTATAGCCAATATTTCACCATATTACATCACTTATATACAACCGGTGATGACAGCGGTGTATGACATTGGATATTGATGATTTATACACCACCTGTTTCGGTTTGGCCGATGATAGGGTTTGAGCTCGATTATACCCTATTATTATTTGCTTTATACCCTATCATGGAAACCCAGAAACTTTATAGCTGTAAATTAAGGCAACTTCTAAAAATTGCTTTGCAAGTGATTTGTGGAATTTTCTTGAGAAGATTTCTACTTTCTTTTGATTGAGCATAGCGGGCTATGCGATTGAAAAAGAAATAGAAAGATTCCAAGAAAAAACGCAAAGCACGCAA
>JAFWBF010000117.1 GCA_017507285.1 Bacteroidales bacterium
CTCACTTCTCATTGCTCACTATCTAACTACTACTTTATAACCCCTATCATTAACCCTTACCACATACATACCGGCTGTGGGCAAAGAATAATGGCGTATATTTTGGCCTGTAGCACCCTCGCTTGCATGGCAGCGCCCCATAACGTCGTATATTGCCACACTGTAGCCTTCGGCGTTAAGCACCTCTATACTGCGGTAGCCTGCTGTTACCTTCACTGCCGCCATTGGGTTTTCTTCCACACCATCGCAGTCCTCTATGTAACTATATCTATCCCAAGAATGATTTGACATATAAGCCTCCGTAGCTCCGCAGGGGATAATAATACTATCACAACTATTCAATGCTTTTATCGAATATGGTGGTGTGGGATTAATCAAGATAAATTTACGTATATCGCCAAAGTTAGAATATCCTATCGTATCTATTATACCCGTAAATTCTACTGTTTGTATATTTGTAGATAGAAAAGCCATATTCTCTATAACTTTAAGTGTAGAAGGAAAAACAAGATTTTTTGCAAAACTTCCACAAACACTAAACGCATATTCACCAATACGCTCCACTGATGAACCACCGGTATAGGAGCGTAATCTTTGACAATACTGAAATGCTCCGTATGGAATAACTTTAACAGAGTCGGACATAACTACCGTTTCTAAACCCGAAGCACTAAAAACATGCCCACCTAAAGACATAACAGAATTTGGCATGACTATATTTCTCAATAAGGAACAAACCATAAAAGCATTATCCCCTATAATTTTCAATGTATTCGGAAGGTTTATTGTTCGGATATTGCTTGATTCAAAAGCACTACTTTGTATTTCTTCGACTCCTTCTGGCAGAACAACAACACTCAATCTATTTGTCAATGCAAAAGCACTCATGCCTATAACTTTCACATCTTCCAATACTCGTATAGTATCGTTTGCCAAATGATAGGAAAGCAAAGTGTCCATATCCATACTATAAATAATATTATCTATAACCTTATAATTGGTATTTAAAGAGTCTATTGTAATATTGGTCAACCTTTTACAACCTGCAAATATCCCACCTTCTATACGTGTAACACTTGCAGGTATATGCATCGATGTCAATCGTTCACACTGCGAAAAGGCTGCACTCTCTATAATTCTCACTGAGGTGGGGATAGTTAGGGATGTAAATTCACATACCTCCATAGAAAAACTAGAGATGCATACTACACCATCGGGAATAACAAACTCACCTGTTTTTCCGGCTGGGCAACTTATAAGTACTGTAGTATCTTTGTTGTACAGCACTCCATTATATGAACTATAGTATTGATTAGCCGAATCAACAGTAATGGTTTTCAAATCGAACATAGGAGATATTGATCCAGATTCTAAGGTAGTTACTAATGCCGGAATATGAATACTTTCTATACCCGAATTGGCACAAAAGGCATTTTTCTTTATTACTCGTAATGAATCGGGCAACACCAATCCACCACGTATTCTGGAATACAAAAAACATTCTTCACCAATAGAACGTATGCCCGAAGGTAGGCTTAAAGATGTTAAATCAGCTCCATTAAAAACCAAATCACCAATTGAGGTAACCTTATACCATATATCATTATGTTGCACCGAATCGGGAACTACCATATTGCCGGTATAAAACACACAGCCTTCATTTCTAACTAATTCAACTTCTCGCTCTGCCGTTATATCAAAGCATAGATTTCCTACAGAAAAATCATAAGTATATTTCTGTGCATTAATACTTATGCTGAACACTACCAACAACAAAAGGGTAATTAATTTCTTCATTTGTGTATTCTCCTATATTTATCTAACTACTACTTTATAACCCCTATCGTTTACCCTTACCACATGCACACCGGCTGTGGGCAAAGAGTAGTGGCGTATGTTTTGGCCGGTAGCACCCTCGCTAATATGGCAGCGCCCCATGGCGTCGTATATTGCCACATGGCAGCCTTCGGCATTAAGCACCTCTATACTGCGGTAGTGCGATGTTACTTTTACATTACTTTCCACACCTTCTTCCACTCCGTCGCAGTCTTCGGTATAGCTATAGCTGCTCCAATTGGGGTCCGCCATATAGGCTTCGGTAGCTCCGCA
>JAFWBF010000015.1 GCA_017507285.1 Bacteroidales bacterium
AGCACCTCGGGCAAAGCTCATTTATACGATTCTGTCTTCAACTTGTCACGTCGGGAATATGCACAATATTCTTGCTATAACCTTATAAAGACTTTTGCCCCATCAGAAGGCATAATGCCCGAAAAACCACGAGATACGGTTTTTACCTACAATATATCTAACATTCCACTTGCCGGTGCCGACGGCGACACAGTATATCTACGCGACGACAAGGGATGGATATTGCTGGAATTTTGGTCGTATGGCTGTAAGCCCTGCACAGATTTTTTGCAAACAATGCAAAATGAAAAAGAAACATTGGGCTACCGCCGATTGGAAAAAGAGGGCATAAATATATATTGTATAAACATACAAGGAGGCATAACAGACCGCATGATACAATATGCCAAAATGTTTGATGCCGAAGATATAGTTTACTCGTCACGCCAAATGATAGCTCTCGACTTCAACTTCACCCCTACATATTACCTGTTTGCTCCCAACAGAGACCTGGTATATCGCGGATACGACAAAGACATAACCAATCTACTAATCAAAGCAAAACAAAAATACAGCTACCGAAACCGCAACAACTAAATACTTACCGCACTACAATAATATTATAGGCATAAAAAAACTTAGCCATGACCAATAACACTTCGTATTAGTCCAAGAACGCTTTCGGTAAACACATCGAAGCTACCGCGGCGGTACTTTCCACCAAATAGACCTAGGCCATCGGTATCTTTACGTTCCTTCAGTTTGAAATACCTATGCCTTTCGCCCGACGAGAAATAGTTGTTTTCGGCATAAGCCACAGCCTCCGATATGGTATCGACCTCGAACTTGCGGAATATTTGGCGGCGATAGAACTTTACGGTGTCCTCGGTTCTGTTCATAGCCTGTGCTATCTCTGCCACCGAATAGCCACATTGGGCAAGGGAAAGCATGGTACGCTCGCCATCGGTAAGCTCGACAAACACTACACCGACCTCGGCATTGTCTGTAAATGAATAGTTACGAAAATGTTCCGTACCCGGAACTCCCGCCATTATGGATGGCAAATAGGTGTGCTTGCCCACCCTGGCAACACCCCAAAGTACGTCGGGCTGCCCATCCGCGGAGTGCGACAATATCGATAGTTTGTTGAACAACATATACTTTTTCTTACCCTTTTGCAAAACATTGTTGAGGTATATATGGTAGTTGTCCCTATGGGTTTCGGGCACCTGCTTATAGTCGGCCAATATTCTATGTAACGCAGTATGTAGTTGCTCGGCCTCGCTTTCTTCCATCAAAGTATATATGTAATCCATCCCACGGCTATATACCTGGGCTGTATCCACCACAGGCACCAGCAACTGAGATTGGGATACATAAAGAACCCTTTTGTGCTTAAGGCTGATTACATACACCAGACCGTTGGAGGTGCAAGGCACAGTTTCGGCCATTTTTACATATTGCCCATATTGGCTTTTCAGCTCTTGGGATAGTTGATAATCTGTTTGTTTCATAATTCAGTTATATCTATTTTGCAGTGCAAAGATACAAACAAAGTACTACACTAAAGTGTAAAATTTTCACAAACAGCTAAATACTACACTAAAGTG
>JAFWBF010000118.1 GCA_017507285.1 Bacteroidales bacterium
AATAAGTCGGTTCCTTTATATTCGGCTATCACACGGTAAGGTATCACCTTGTCGCCGGCTTTGTATTCTTCAAAAGAAGCATCAAGGCCCTTGGCATCAAAGTAAGCAGCCACTCTGGCTTTAGCAACCAAGCATATCATAGGGTTGCCACTATAAGGATTAAATGATTCTACTGCCACATAGTCAATCTTAGGACCAACGCAAAGAGCAGTATTTGATGGCAAAGTCCAAGGAGTGGTAGTCCAAGCCAACACATATAAATCTTTATCTTTAAAGCTTTCAGAAGCCTTGGCTCTTATTTCTTTTACTATCTTATTGTCGTTATCCACTACTTTAAACTGAGCAGTACAAGTAGTGTCTTTCACATCGCGATAGCATCCGGGCATATTAAGCTCGTGCGAACTTAGTCCTGTACCTGCAGCCGGACTATAAGGCTGAATGGTATATCCTTTGTAAAGCAAACCCTTCTTGTACAATACCGAAAGCAAATACCAAAGAGTTTCGATATATTCATTTTCGAAAGTTATGTATGGGTCGTTAAGGTCTACCCAATAACCCATCTTCTTGGTTAGCTCGTCCCAAAGGTCTTTATACTTCATTACCTCTTGACGACAAGCACGGTTATAGTCGTCTACCGATATTTTTTTACCTATATCTTCTTTGGTTATTCCCAAATTCTTTTCTACACCAAGTTCTACAGGCAATCCATGAGTATCCCAACCGGCTTTACGCTTAACGTAGAAACCTTTTTGTGTTTTATAACGACAAAAAATATCTTTGATAGTACGAGCCATAACATGGTGTATACCCGGTTGACCGTTAGCAGAAGGAGGTCCTTCGAAAAACACAAAAGATGGATGACCTTCGCTTTGCTTCAAGCTCTTATCAAAAGTTTGATTTTCTTCCCAAAATTTACGTACTTCGTCTCCTATTTGGGCAAGATTTAGCTGTTTATATTCATTATACTTTGCCGACATAAATATATTTTTTTATCGTTATGTAAATCTTTTTATTCGTTTTATCATTAATATTCAGTACAATAACTCACATCTTCCGTTATTGTACGAACATACAAAGGTAACAAATTTATTCAAAACATACAACCCCAAAATACTGATTTCTAAGAAAAAGGTTGATAGTAGTTGATAGGATAAAAAAGGAGGACATCCTAAGCGAATATCCTCCTCTATATGTACAACTAAAACTTATTCTTACAATTTAATTTCAACTGGCTCGATCATGTTTTCAGGAACCAATACTTTATCTAATTGTTCTTTAGTCAACAATTTGTGTTCCAATACAAGTTCGTAAACCCCACGTCCTGTTTCAGCTGCTTCTTTAGCAATCTTAGTAGATTGTTTGTAGCCGATGATTGGGTTAAGCATAGTTACGATTCCGATAGAACCTTCAACCAATTCGCGACAACGTTTTTCGTCAGCAACGATACCATCTATACAGAAAGTACGCAATGTGTCGAAACCATTTCTCAAAATTTCGATAGATTCGAACAAAGAGTAAACCATAACAGGTTCCATAACGTTCAATTCAAGTTGAGCGTTGTCAGCAGCTATAGTTATGCAAGCGTCGTTACCAATAACTTTGTAGTTGATTTGGTTCATCACTTCGGGAATAACAGGGTTTACTTTACCCGGCATGATAGAAGAACCTGGTTGACGTTCTGGCAAGTGGATTTCATGTAAACCACAACGAGGACCTGAACTCATCAAACGAAGGTCGTTGCATATTTTGTTAGTTCTGATGCTTAAGCGTTTCAAAGCAGATGAATATTGAACTAGGCAAGCTGTAGAAGAAGTAGCTTCAATCAAGTTTTCAGCCAAAGTAATATCCCATCCTGTTATTTCGCGCAAAGCGTCGATACAATGTTTGCTATATCCCGGAAGAGAGCAAATACCTGTTCCAATAGCTGTAGCGCCCATGTTTACTACTAGGAATTCTTGAGCAGCAGCTTTAAGGTTTTCAACTTCAAGACGAAGAGTAGCAGCAAAACCGCCAAATGTTTGTCCCAATGTCATAGGAACAGCGTCTTGTAATTGAGTACGACCCATTTTTATTACACGTTCGAATTCTTTAGCTTTCTTTTCCAAAGATTCGATAACCATTTCGATATGTCCGATGAATTCCAAGTGTTCCATGTACATAGCCATGTGGATACCACAAGGATAAGCATCGTTAGTAGATTGCGAACCGTTTACGTGGTCGTTAGGAGAGCAGAATTCATATTGTCCACGTTCTTTTCCCATTATTTCCAATGCACGGTTAGCTATAACTTCGTTAGCATTCATGTTGGTAGATGTACCGGCACCACCTTGAATCATATCCACTGGGAAATGTTCATGATGTTTACCTTCTAATAATTCATCACAAGCTTTTACGATAGCATCGCATTGTTCTTTAGTTACCATTCCAACTTTTTCGTTAGCAATAGCAGCGGCTTTCTTTGTTATTGCCAAGCCTTTTATAAAGCTAGGATAGTCACTTAATTTTGCTCCACTTATGTGGAAGTTTTCCATTCCGCGTAATGTTTGAACTCCATAAAGAGCTTCAGCAGGAACTTCGCGTGGTCCCAATAAATCGCTTTCTATACGATAGTTTGCCATAACTTATAATTTATTTTTGTTTTTAATATTATTATTCTGTGGACAACAACACATTAATTCAAATACTTTTTTTGGCTTTGTACTAATGGTGTAGCTGTCTTACTAATTTCTACTTTCGGTACTTTTATCGAAAAAAATCATTTGCAAAGATAGTTATTTTTTCTCACATATCAACCATTTTCCTAAAAAAATATATTTATCAGTTATTTATCAATATATTACATCTTTTGTTTATTGTTTGTTCTTTAGCATAATATGCTATACCGGACCTATTGTAACGAGATTTTTGACATATTTACAATCTGCTATAGTCCGTTGGATGAATTAAATTTTATACCCTATCATCAATCTGCTTATAATAGGGTGACACAAGCATGACAGTATAGCATCAATCATCGTTCGATATATAGCCTCAAAAATGCCTCGTGAGGCAGTTGAATTTCCATCGTGAGGAAAATCCAGCTACTACGTGATGTAGATAAATCTCCCTCGTGAGGATATTTACCAGCTTGATTGGTACGTTTTTTTTATGCTGTATCAATCTTTGCATTTACGAATCTAAATATTTCAGATTTTATTAGACCTATAAGTTTATATGATGTACAATGAGGTAAAAAATGATATGGTCGTGAAGGATTGGTAAAAAGATATATTAGTTTAGTCGAATAACCTATATTAGTTATTGCATTATCCTATATACCTTAATTAATTATCCTATACTATATACCTTATTGCATTGTATTATATTAGTTTTTTTTCTTTTCCTAATATACAACTTATTTTGCATTCTGATGTCGATTAAATAAGTGTATATCTAGGGTATAATGGTTATGATTTGAAAAAAGAAAAAAAACTGTAAGATGAGTCTCCCAACGAAAAAAGTTTTTGATTCTTTTGACAATCAAAAAAACGTTTTTCAACGGAACTTTAACAACCAATATTTTAGAGGAATATACTTTTAAAATCGCCAGCCTTCTCGCCTTTTATTTCACCCCCTCTCTAGTGGCTTAGCCAAGGCAGTTAATGAAAAAATGGGATGTACAAGGGATAGTATTTTAGGACTAAACCTCAGATATAAAATCGGATAAAGAAAAAAAAGGAATCTCAGTTTTCACTAAAATTCCTTTTCTTGTACCCGGGGCCGGGATCGAACCGGCACGAGTGTAACCTCATTGGTTTTTGAGACCAACGCGTCTACCAATTCCGCCACCTGGGCATCATTTTCAGGCTGTCTTTTGCCTCATTTGCGATTGCAAAATTACGAACATTTTTTGAACTGACCAAATAAAAAGTGATTTTTTTTTCGCAGAATGAAAAAAAAATAGTAATTTTGCAAAGTCAAAAATCAAAATAAAATGCAGTTAGACATTAAGGATCAAGTATGTATATTTTCGGGCCGTGCCACAGAAAGTTTAGCACGCAAAGTAGCCGAAAAATATGGTAGCGAATTGGGAAATTCGGTGGTATTTCAGTATGCCGATGGCGAATTTCAACCTTCTTTTGAGCAAACAATTCGGGGAAGAAAGGTATTTATCGTGCAAAGTACTATACCTCCGACAGATAACCTATTTGAGCTGCTTATGATGATCGATGCAGCTAAGAGAGCTTCGGCTTTACAAGTAGTGGCAGTGATACCATATTATGGCTTCGCTCGTCAAGACCGTAAGGATAAACCTCACATTCCTCTTACAGCACGTTTGATAGCCGATATGCTTCAAGCAGCAGGTGTGGATAGAATTATCACTATGGACTTGCATGCCGACCAAATTCAGGGCTTTTTCAAAGTGCCTTTGGATCACTTGTTCGGTTCTTCGTTGTTTATGCCTTATATCCGCTCGTTGGATATTCCTACAGAGGATATATTGTTTGCTTCGCCCGACTTGGGAGGTTCCAGAAGAGCCGGCATGTATGCCAAAACTCTGGGCAACAGTTTTGTAATATGCTACAAACAACGTAATAAACCTAACGAAATAGGCATTATGAAGCTGATAGGTGATGTAAAAGACAAACATGTAATATTGCTAGATGATATTATAGATACAGGTAGCACTATGGTAAAAGCTGCTCAACTAATAAAAGAAAATGGCGCAAAAACTGTAAGAGCTATGATTACCCACCCTGTATTGAGTGGCAATGCAATAGAAAAAATAGAAGATTCTTGCTTGGAGGAATTGGTGGTAAGCGACACTATTCCTTTGAAAAGAGAATCGAAAAAAATAAATGTACTTTCGACTGATTGGCTACTAGCCGAGGCTATTCGTCGAATTGTAAACTACGAATCTATCAACGATTTGTATGAAACTACAATACATCACAAAGGTATAATAGAAAAGTTATAATTGTTTTCTTATAAAAAAAGATTCTTATTTAGAATAATATAAATACATTGTTTAACAAACTAAATACAAAGAAAAAAATGAAAATAGTATCGATGAGTGGTTCTCTTCGCGAGAACGTAGGGAAAAAGGATGCTAAAGCATTGCGTCGTCAAGACAGAGTACCATGCGTTATGTATGGCAAAACAGAACAAGTATTGTTCTCAGTTCCTCAAGTGGAATTCAAGCCTCTAGTATTTTCACCTGATGCAGCTTATATAGAGCTCACCATCAATGGCGAAAAAAGAATGGCTATGTTGAAGGACATTGAATACCATCCTGTAACTGACAACATCATGCACGCTGATTTTTATGAACTAAGCGACGACAAACCTATCGTAATGTCTATACCTGTATACTTGACAGGTACATCAGTAGGTGTTATGAAAGGTGGTAAGGCTGTTTTAAAAATCAAACGTTTGAAAGTAAAAGCTTTGCCTGCCAACATGCCTGAAAAAATAGTTTTGGACATCACCAACCTAGATCTTTTGCAAGGTATAAAAGTTCAAGAAGTTGAAACAAACAACTTTGAATTGTTGGACGTAAAGAGCAGTGTTGTTGTTTTCATCAAATCTACAAGAGCTGCTGCAGCCGCTGCTGAAGCTGAAGCTAAATAGTTTGCAAAAAACAATAATTAAGAAAAAAGAGAGTCATGAAAAATATTTGCATGGCTCTTTTTTATTACTTTTTTTTCGTTTTAGAATAATGAAATACAAATACATTCTATTTGACCTCGACCGCACACTGTGGGACTTTCAAGCCAATAGTTTTCAAACATTCAAGGAGATGTACGAAACCTTCAATTTAGGCAAATTGTGTAATACATCATTTGATGAGTTTTATTTGCAATACAAGACCATCAATGCGTTACTATGGGATATGTATAGGCAAGGCACATTACTGAAAGAGGTTCTTTATGTAAAGCGGTTTTCACTTACATTGGAATATTTTGGAGTAATGGATTGTAGCGATTTGTCACGTAAATTGGGTGATTTTTATGTATTGGAAGGTCCAAAAAAGACATGCTTGGTTGATGGTGCCAGGGAACTATTGGACTATTTGATGGCAAAAAACTACCATATGTATATAGTGTCAAACGGATTTAAGGAGGTGCAAAACGAAAAGATTAAAACTTCGAATATAGATTATTACTTCAAGAAAGTTTATTTATCGGAAAATATAGGCTATCAGAAACCAAACAGAAAAATATTTGATGCTATAGTTTCCGACCTTGAAGCTTTGAGCAATGAATGTTTGATGATTGGCGACGACTTTGCTGTAGACATTGTAGGGGCAAAAAATGCTGGTATAGACCAAATATACTACAATCCCGAAGCCATAAAGCAAGAATTCTTACCCACCTTCGAGGTAAAGAATCTGAGAGAAATAATGAATATATTGTAGCTATTATGTTTTTTAGAGGCTTCTTGCCAATTGCATTTCTTACCGGCAATTACATACATTATCCATTTTTATGGTTGGTGTTGGAAGCATTTCTTTTATGCTCTGTTGGTCGTCGTAAAGCATCATAGGATTATCCCTTAGGTCTATAACTTCGATGGTAGTATCAAGATTTTTGAAACTTTCGGGAAAACATTTTATTCCGTTTGACCATAGTATAAGTTCTTTCAAATTATAAAGATTGGCGATACTGGCAGGGAGGTGATACAAACGGTTTCGACTAAGTTTCAAATATCTAAGTTTATGTAGCTGTCCTATCTCTTGTGGCAAAGAGTCTAGCCTATTTCTGTCCAAATTTAGCACCTCTAGGTTTGAAAGCCTTCCTATTTGAGTCGGAATACTATGGAGCTTGTTTTTACTCAAATCAAGTTCTCGCAAGTTTCTAAACTCTAAAATCTGAGCAGGAAAAGTGTCGAGTCTATTTTTTGAAAGCGACAATATAAACACACTATCGGGTTGTTCTATATCCTCTAACGAGGTGTATATCCGTTCCTGTTGTGCAAACATCAATATGGGTAGCAGTGGTAGCACTATACCAATTATGTGCTTTATATTCATTTATCAAAGTCTATTCAATGGTTATTTTGTCTATTATTTGTAGGCATTGCTCTCTATCATGTTCTAGCTGTTCCATAAGAGATTGAGCATTATCAAACTTCTGTATATCACGTATACGTTTTATAAATTTCACCTCTATGCTTTGCCCATAAATATCGCCATTAAAATTGAGTATATGAATCTCAAAAGTTGTTTTATACGATTCAAAAGTAGGCTGTGTTCCTATATTAGCCATACCTATATAGTTGCTACCGTTTAGGTTTATTATAGTGGCATACACGCCCTCTTTGGGCAACATTTTCAAGTGGTTCGACAGCTCTATGTTTGCAGTAGGAAAGCCTATGGTCCTACCTATCTGACGGCCTTTTATTATACATCCATCGGCAAAATAGTAGTAGCCCAGCATAGCATTTACCAGCTCTATATCTCCTGCATCCAAAGCCTTTCTTATCTGTGTGGAACTTACATGAATATCGTTGTATACATACGATGATGCTTCGAAAATAGCAAAGTTATAATTTTTACCAAGTTCGTATATTCGTTGAAAATCGTTTATCTTTTTATTGCCAAACATATTATCATATCCAAGTACCAAAGCCTTTATGTTTAGCAAGCCTAATAAATAACGTTTAGAAAAATCGTAAGTAGAAAGTGAAGCTATTTCGGGTGTAAAATCTATTTCTACCACATCGTTTATGCCATAATTTTCTAGCAGCTGATGGCGTTCTTCTTCGGTATTGAGCAGTTTGAAGGCATCGGCATCATTTTTCAATACATGCCGTGGATGTTTATTGAAAGTAATCACTACAGGACGAAGATTAAACTCCATAGCTTTCTCTTTTAGGAAGGAAAGTATCTTTTTATGACCCATGTGTACCCCATCAAACATTCCTATTGTAACTATAAGGCCATCGGGAAAATGGTTATTGTTACCCAGTTTGTATATATTCATTGTTTGGCAGAATATTTTTTATTTACAAAGAACCTAGTAAACAAACAATAAATAGTTCTAAAATCTAAGCCTATTGTTGATTTAAATAAGTATTGACCTTAGAACTATTTATGGTATTGATTATTATCTTTCTATTTTTTTGATAAATCCACTTCTTATAAGCAAGGCCTCATTGTTAGGTTCGCGACCCATAAAGTTTCGGAACAATACAGCAGGATGTTCTGTTCCACCTCTTGAAAGGATTTCTTTTCTGAATTTTTGGGCAGTAGCTTTGTCAAAAATACCACTATCTTTGAATTTAGAAAAAGCATCAGCATCCAATACTTCGGCCCATTTATAGCCGTAATATCCCACTGCATAACCACCTGCAAAGATATGAGAAAATGAAGTACTAGTAGTAGTACCTTTTACTTCAGGAAGTAGTTCGGTAGGAGCCATTGCATGGCTCTCAATATCTTCGGCAGATTTGGTTGTAGGCACTGTTATTGTATGATAGGCCATATCTGTAAGTCCAAGGCTTAGCTGACGCACACAGTAATATCCCGAATTGAAGTTTTCACTTTGTTTCAATTTTTCAATATATTCGACAGGTAAAGGTTCGTTGGTTTGATAATGATAAGCAAAAAGTTTCAAAAATTCAGGTTCTGTAGCCCAATTTTCCATTATCTGAGATGGAAGCTCTACAAAATCTCTATAAGTAGCTGTTCCCGAAAGACTTTCATAAGTTACATCCGAAAGCATTCCATGTATTGCATGTCCTGTTTCGTGTAGGAATGTTTCTACTTCGTCAAAGGAAAGTAACGAAGGTGTATCACCAACAGGTTTTGAGAAGTTGCATACCACTTGTATCAACGGACGTGTATCTACGCCATTCTCACGATATTGACCACGGAATGATGTTTTCCATGCACCTCCACGCTTTGATGCTCTTGGATACATATCCAAATAAAGTACTCCCATAAAACGAACTCCATCAAACACTTCATATACTTTTACATCAGGATGATATACTTGTATTTCACTATTTTCTTTGAAAGTAAGGCCGTAAAGCATTTCATAGAGTTTGAATATACCACCACGCACTTTATCCAACTGAAAATATGGGCGTAGCATCTCGCCATTGAAAGCATATTTAGCTTCTTTCAATTTCTCGGAATAATAGGAGTAGTCCCAACGTTGAATATCAAAATCGGCACCATTGTTTTTAGCATATTCATTTACATTTATCACATCGGTCTTGGCTATAGGCATGGCACTTTGCAATAGGTCGTTCAAAAATTTCTCTACATTTGAAGTAGACTCTGCCATTCTTTCGCTTAGCACATAGTCAGCGTATGTTTTATATCCCAATATATTGGCTTGTTGTAAACGAAGGTTTGCTATTTGTTTTATTATTTCGTTGTTGTTGTTTTCGTTATCTCTATTTCCCTTGCTGTTGTATGCAGTCCATAGTTCTTGACGTCTGGCACGATTATCGGCATATTGCATAAAAGGTCCATAGCTTGGATAGTCCAAAGTTATAACCCAACCCTCAAGGTTGCGTTTTTTTGCTTCATCGGCAGCACTATTAACAGCATTCTGAGGCAATCCTTTCAGTTCTTCTTTATCTGTGATGTGCATGAAATAATTGTTATTGTCGGCCAATACGTTTTGTTTGAATTTTTGCGACAACTTAGACAGTTCTTCAGCGTTGGCTTTATATTGCTTCTTTGCGGCCCTATCCAATGTAGCACCTGTACGCAAAAAAGCACGGTAAGTTTTATCAACCAACATCTTTTGCTCACTTGACAGTGATTTCATTTCTTCTCCTTCATAAACGGCTTTTACTCTTTCGAATAATTTTTCGTTCATGTAAATATTATTGGAAAAGCTGGTAAGTTTTGGCGTTATTTCCAACACAATCTTCTGCAATTCAGTATTGGTATTGCTTTCATTCATATTGAACAATATTGATGTAACTTTATCAAGCAATACCGACGATTTTTCCAATGCAAGTATGGTATTTTCAAAAGTAGGTTTCTCTTTTGATGAGGTTATTGCATCTATATTTTTACGTGCTTCATCCATCCCTTTTTCTACAGCGGGACGATAATGTTCTGTTTTTATCTCGGCAAATGGAGGTGTTTGATGTGGTGTTTTCCACTCGCCAAGAAGTGGATTATCTTTCTGCCCCAATACAGGACTTACAGCAAATGCAGTCATAACTAAAACTGTTTTTAATAATGTATTCATTTTGTGTATTATTGATTTAGAAATTTGTATTTTTATCCTCTCTCAGGTATAATTTTTATCTTTTATAACTCCACTAATTTAGTTAAATAATTATTATAGTTTTACCCCTTCGTAAAATATAACAATTCCGTTGGTCAGTTTTTTGTAGCTTACAGCACCATAACCAATATTTTTTAGTCGGCTACTTAGTTCCCTTCGGTGAATAAATTCAGTAATTGATTCGGGCAAATATTTGTAGGCCGATGTATTGTGCGATATTATTCCTCCAACCAATGGTATCCATACCTTTGAATATATTTTATAGAAAAACTGCACAAATTTTGATGTAGGTTTTTTTCCAAATTCCAATATAAATAACTTACCTCCCGGTTTCAAACAGCGATATATTTCGGCAAAAGACTTATCTATATTCTCAAAGTTTCTTACTCCAAACGATATTGTGCAATAGTCAAATGTATTATCTTCGAATGGCAACGATTCTACATTGGCTTTTTCAAACAATATTTTATTATCTAGTTTGGCTTTATATGCTTTCTTTTTGGCTATTTCAAGCATATTCTCAGATATATCTATAGCTTTTATTTTAGCTCCTTTACAGTTTTCGGCCATCATTATTGCCAAATCGCCTGTACCTGTTGCTACATCCAATATTTTGATGGAATGTTTGGTAGGCAAATATTTAATTAATCGTTTTCGCCAGCTTTTATCCATATTGAACGAGAGTATATGGTTTACCCTATCATAAGTGTGGGCTATGCCGTCAAACATTGATGCAATATGGTTGGCTTCTTTATTTATATTTGTTTCCATAATTATTATATTTACTAATTATATATTACCAATTCTTTATAAAGACGTTTTTTGTCGATAGGTACAACACCTACACTTTCACACACTATACCTCCTGCCATATTGGAATAGCGTATTATACTTTCTATATCCAAATCTAGTGATAAACATAGTGTAGCTATACTTATAACTGTATCGCCTGCACCAGACACATCTGATATGCTACGCAAATGTGCAGGTATATGGATGGCTTTAGGCTTATCAAAACGATAATCGCATATAAATGCTCCTTTTTCAGAAAGGGTAATAAATACAATATCAATATTTTGTTGTTTATGCAATATATCGGCAGCAGACTTTAAATTTTCTATTCCAACATCTTTTATATCTATATTCAAACCTTCTTTCAATTCTTTTAGATTGGGTTTGAAAAGTGTAACATTTTTGAAATTGGCAAAGTTTCGTTTCTTGGGGTCTACTGTTGTAGGTATGTTGTTTTCTTTGGCAAAAGTTGCCACTTGTTCTATTACTTTTGGTGTTATATTGCCCTTGTCGTAATCCTGAAATATTATTGCATCAACTTTTGTTGTTGCAATAATGTTTTTCACTTGTTCTATCAGGCAATTTTCGTCGTGAGGTAGCAAGGGGGTTGTTATCTCTTCGTCAACACGCAGCAGCTGAACATTATTTCCCAATATACGGAATTTTACAGTGGTAATTCTATCATCAGACTTTATTATTCCTTGTGTATCCATATTGGCATTCTTCATCAAGGTAATAAATTCGTTTGCCTTTTCATCGTTTCCCAATACTGTACACATTATGGGTTTTGCTCCCATAGCTTGTATGTTTAATGCTACATTGGCAGCTCCTCCCAATCTGTTCTCTCTACGATTTACAGCTACAATAGGCACAGGAGCTTCGGGCGATATTCGTTCAACATTGCCCCAAAGGTATGAGTCTATCATAACATCGCCAACTATAAGTATGGTCTGTTTTTCCACACTCGAGGTTAGTTTTTCAAAATCTGTCATACCTACAAGGTTATTTCGCCCCTTAGGGATTGGGTTAACAAATTGGTTATGGCAGCTTTTTCTGTGTAGTTGCCTAAAAGGAACATTAGTTTTGTTACGGCAGCTTCGATGGTTATATCATATCCGCTTACTACTCCTATGCGTCCCAAATCGGAACTGGTGGCATAGCGTCCTATATTTACCGAGCCTGATTTGCACTGCGTTACATCATATACTATTATACCTTTTGCCACAGCGTTTTCCAGTTCTTGCAAAAACCATTCTTCTGTAGGAGCATTGCCAGAGCCGTATGTGGATATTATTACAGCTTTAAGCCCTTTGATTGACAATACCGAGTTTACAACTTGTTTGGTTATACCTGGAAAAAGATGCAATATGGCTATATTTTCGTCAAATTGCTTATATACCTTCATTGGCTTATTTGGAATAGGAGCTATAAGATCATTTTTGTAGTATATATCTATACCTGCAACTGCCAATGATGGGTAGTTAAACGATGAAAATGCATTGAAATTTTGAGCACTTACTTTGGTGCTTCTATTGCCTCTATAGAGCTTGTTTTCAAAAAAGATACATACTTCGGGTATGAGCATTTTCTGTGCCGATGCAATTTCTAATGCACATATTATGTTTTCACGTCCATCAGAACGTAACATTCCTAAGGGTAGCTGCGAGCCTGTAAGTACTATAGGTTTGCCCAAATTTTCGAAAGCAAAACTAAGGGCCGATGCTGTATATGCCATCGTATCTGTACCATGGAGTACTAAAAAGCCATCATAGTTGTCATATTCTTGCTCTATTACTTGGGCTATTTTCTTCCATACTTCAGGCTTCATGTTGGACGAATCTATTATGGGATCCAGCTGGCATGAATCTATCTGATAGGCGGCATGTTTGAGCAGTGGTAATGCATCATATATGCGGTTCATCTCAAAAGGGTGCAATGTTCCTTTTTCATCCTGAACCATTCCTATGGTTCCTCCTGTATATATTATTAATACTGCATTCTTCATCATGAATACTATATTGTTTACAATGAGTAAGTATGATATATTTTCTTATCTTTTTTCTATCTCAAAATTCTTTGCAAAAGTACTAATTTTTATTCAATTATCCAAAAGGAAAATATCTTTTTAGCTGATGGTTGGTGGTGGGTATACAACCAGGTAGGTATTTGTATCTAATCAATTCTTTTTTGGCTGATATATTTTCTTATTGTCTTACCAATTATAGCAAAAAAAGAGAAGGCTCCCAAAACAAGGAAGCCTCTCTTCAATAAAAACTCAATTATTCAAATAACATGTAAACTATGCAGCTGTAATAGGTTTGAAACCTTTTCCCAATACTTCACTACTATCCATAACATTGATGAAAGCGCTGGGGTCGAGCTTGTATATTGCTTTTTTGAACTGAACAAACTCTCGTTTCGAAACTGTTGTGTATATCATTTTACGTTCATCACCTTTGTATAAACCTTTTGCGTCGAAGCATGTACCACCACGGTTTAGGTCGGTGATGATGGCATTTCTTACCTCGTCTACATTTTCGGTTACAATAAGAACGGTTTTGTAGGTCTTGAAACCATCTACCACTATGTCTATTATCTTACCTTCTATAATTATAAGCAGTACCGAATAGGCAGGCAAACGCAAATCTGGTGTGATAAATAAGGTAGAAAGTGCTATACAAGAGTCTACTATAATTACCAATGTACCTAACGATATTCCGCTATATTTGTTGATAATCATCGAAACAATATCACTACCACCCGATGTAGCACCCGATTTGAATATCATACCTATTCCAATGCCGTAAAGCAAACCTGCTACCAATGTGTTCAACAAATAATCGGGTATGAAGTAGCGAACTTCGTTGGTTATCTGTAGGGCATCCAACGGCAGATTTTGTGCTGCTGTAAGAAACTCTCCTACGTGTATAAGTGGTTCATAGCCCCAATAGGTTTCTATAAAGTGGGTAAATACCCATCCCAAAACTATTGATACTATGGTCTTTACTCCGAATTTGGGTCCCAATATTATGCTTCCTATTATAAGCAATGGTACCTCCATTGATATAAGGAATATGGTAAGAGGTGTACCTGTAAGGGCTGTAAGTACATTGGCCAAACCGTATACACCACCCGGTGCCAAATGATATGGCATTGCAAATATAACGTCGGCAATAACGAACAACAATGTACCAAACACTATAAGCGCATACGACTTAAACCACTGTTTGGAAAAAATTCTTTCGTTTGGGTCTACCAGTTGGCTAAACCATGCTTTTACTTTACTTTGTTGTTCCATGTCTGTTTTTTGTGTGTTAAAACTATATCATTTGAGCGTGCAAAGGTACGACTATTTCCGATATAAACAAAATATTTTCGATACAAATAATTCGTATAGTACAATAACAAGTTCTTTATCAAAGCTATATTGACTTTATTATTTTGGCAAAGATTGGTGGTTTTAGAGCATTTTCCATATTAAAATATTTCAATACATTCTTAATTTTTGCTCTACTCCTGAAATATTTCTGTTTGCTGTTATTTCAGTTCTACCACTGTTATTCCTTCGCCACCTAGTTCCAATACTTCGGGATGGAAGCGTTTTATCTCTCTGTGGTTTCGGAGGTAGCCACGCACCATTTCTTTCAGTATTCCATAGCCAGTACCGTGCAGTACTCTTATTTCTTTCTCACTCAGTAGCATAGCCTCGTCTATGTAGTGTTCTAGTAGTTGCATAGCCTCATCGGCTCGTTTACCACGCAGGTCCAAGGTGGGTGAAAAAGCGGCTCGTTTGGCATTAAGTTCGTTGTAGATAGATTGGTATCGATGGCTTGTATCTCTGGGTTTGGCAGTGGGTATGACTTTCTTTTGTGTTTTTATCAGTCGTTGTAGAGGTATTGTCATTCTTATGCTGTTGCTTTCTATAGTAGCTTTCTTTCCTTTTATCCCCACCACCTGGCCGTATGTATCTTGGTTGTCAATCTTTACTATATCGCCAAGGGCTATAAGGCTATTGTCTACAACCTCGTTGTTATCCTCCTGCTTTGGGCCAGATGGGAGGTTGTGTTTTTTTGATTTTCTTATGTTTGCTGCTTTTTCGTCGGCTGTTTGTTGTTCGGCTTCTATTTTAGATGCTTCTTGTTTCAGCTTTTGTCGTGCAGCCATAGTCTCTTCTTTTTTGGCCTGAGCTGTTTTTATTTCAGCTATTGTGTGTTCTATTTTTTTGTTGGCATCAGCTATTATTTGTTTTGCATTTTGGCGTGCAGCAGATAGTATCTCATGCTTTTTCAGCTCCAAGGTATTGTTCAGATTGGTATATTTTTCTATCATTTCCGATAGGAAATTATCGGCAACCGAGAGCTGTGTACGTTGTTTTTCTATCTCTTGTTTTTCTACCTCTATCTGTTGCAGTTGATGGTCAAAATTAAGCATTTGTGCACCTATTTTCTTTTCGGCGGCAGCTAGTATTTCATCGGGCAGGCCTATGTTTTTGGCTATCTCAAAAGCAAAAGAACTGCCGGGATGTTTTATTACCAGGCTGTAAAGGGGTTTCATCCGTCGGGTGTCAAAAAGCATAGCGGCGTTGGCTATAGAAGGAAATCTGTCGGCCATAAGTTTCAGGTTAGAGTAGTGGGTGGTTATCACCCCGAAAGCCCCTCTGTCGTAAAGCATTTCCACCATAGCTTCGGCTATAGCTCCACCTATACGGGGTTCGGTTCCAGCCCCAAGCTCGTCAAGCAAAAAGAGTGTTTTGCCATCGGCCACCTCAAGCAGGGCTTTCATATTCATAAGGTGCGAGCTGTAGGTACTCAGGTCGTTTTCGATAGACTGCTGGTCGCCAATATCAATAAAAAGTTGATTGAAAATACCAAATTCCGAAGTTTCTTTTACAGGCACCAGCATACCCGCCTGGAGCATATACTGCAACAAACCTACAGCTTTGAGGCATACAGATTTGCCACCCGAGTTTGGCCCCGATATTATCACCATCCTTTGCTGCTCGTTCAGCTCTATTCCAAAGGGTACAACCTCTTTATGCTGCTTGCTTAGGCTTAGATACAAGAGCGGATGGCGGGCACCGAACCAATAAATTTTCTGGCAGTTGTCCACAATAGGCATACCTGCATTTATTTTTAAAGCAAATTTGGCTTTGGCTCTTACAAAATCCAGCTTACCCAGCACCCAATAGGCCGTAAGCAGCTGAGGGAGAATGGGGCGTATATTGTCGGTAAATTGTTTTAGTATACGTTCTATCTCATGCCTTTCGGCAAATTCCAGCTCACGCAAATCGTTGTTCAGTTCAACCACCTCGGAAGGTTCCAGGTAGGCTGTTTGTCGGGTAGCCGACTCATCAATAATCAAGCCTTTGATTTTCCTTCGGTGGGTGTCCAGCATAGGTATCACAGCTCTTCCGTTTCTTATCGTAACCTCGGCATTTTCGGGAGCCCAGCCCTCTTGTTTGGCCTTGCCCAAGGTTTTGGTTATAAGTCGGTCTATATCGTTTTGCTTTCTATGTTGCTGGCGGCGAATGTCGGCAAGCAGCTCCGAAGCAGTGTCGTAGATACAGCCCTTGTCGTCTATTATCCTGCCGCATTCCTTCAGCACCCAAGGGTCCAAATCCACTTTGGCTGCCAAAAGTTTTAGTCGAGGGTACTTATCCTCATCGGTATCTTGAAAAAAGCGTACACAGTCAAACACAGTCTTTAACGAACATTTCAAGTCGAACAAAGCCTGCAGCTCTATGGTAGTGCCCAAGGTATGGAGGCGTGAAAGTTCGGGAGAGAGGTCGAAAAAATCCTGCGATGGAAAACTATTCTCCATCAGCAGTATCTGCCTAAACTCGTCGGTTTGGGCAAGGTTGCATACAACATCCTCATAATCAACAGAAAACTTCATCTGTTCTACCAGCCGCAAAGCCATGGCGCTTACACATTCCTGTGCAACCATTTCTCGTATCTGATCAAATCCTATTTTTTCTTCCAATTTAAGTATGCATTTTTTCATGTGTATATTTCTGATATATAGTTATATATAAATTATCATTCGGCGATATAGAATCTGCAAATGTACGATTTTTTATCGAAATGGCATATATCGAAATTCAAGTATTTGTTTCGATTAAGTTCCTCAAATATATAAAATGGTAAAAAAAACGGCAAATTTTACGGCGTTTTTTGGGGGATATACATAATACTAATATATATGGCTGAGGGGGGATAAAAAAATGAAAGCTACAGATGGGGAATCATCATACAGCTTCTGGGCATTCTATTATGAAAAAATATACTTGTAAATAGCAACGGCATATATATAATAATATTGTATGAATAGCGAAAAAAAATGAAGCTGCAGAATTTGGGGATTATCTACAGCTTCCACTTTTCACAAAAATTGAATTTGTTTAATAACGCAATACACATATATAATATTGTGCAGACACACGTTTTTTTTCCAAAATAGCATAATATAATTATATAAATTATTCGGCTAACTAATATAGGGTAAGTTCCAAAATTTAAAATCTATATTATCAATAATATAAGTGTAAAATTCTCGTTATTATATAAAATAAAAAGAATACAATAATGAGACAGTATAAAGAACATGGCAATGTTAGCCTTTTTGATTCAGAAATAACACTACAAAAATTATCAAACATAGGTAATCCATTAGAAAAATTATCGAGTGTTGTTGATTTCGAAATGTTTCGAGAGCGACTTGAATCAAAATTGCTGAATAACAATAAAAAGAATAATGCAGGAGCCAAACCATACGATGTAGTAATGATGTTTAAAATCATAATACTGCAAAGGTACTACAATATAAGCGATGAACAAACAGAATATCAAATACATGATCGTACTAGTTTTAAAGATTTTCTAGGATTGTCTAGTGGCGATAAAGTTCCTGACTCAAGAACTATTTGGCTTTTTAGAGAACGCTTGACAGAAAAAGGATTAGGCGAAATATTATTTCATGATTTCGTTAATGCATTGACAGAGAAAGGATTAATTTTAATAAGGGTCAAATGATAGATGCTAGTTTTGTGCTAGCACCAAAACAACGGAATACTCGAGAAGAGAACGAGAAGATAAAGAAATATTAGAAATTCAACATAAAATAAATCGAAGACCAAGAAAAAAAATAGATTTTAAAATTCCATATCAAGAATTTTATTTATCTTTGCAAGAGTAGTTGCATTTTGGTTTGGAATCTACAGCAAATACAAAATATTTATTGATTATATACTAATATACATAAATACAAATTAATATGCCTGAAATTAAACAAAAACACAGTCAGTTATTCAATAACTATACTTACGAACAAAAAGAACAATTGTACGAAGCTCTATCGGAATTCTTTTCGGAAAACAAACGTCAACTTCTAGACCAAAACATACAAAATAGAACTAAACATATAACTCTGGTGATGGAGGATATATTCCAGTCGCAAAATGCAAGTGCAGTGCTACGTACCGCCGATTGTTTTGGAATACAAGATGTTCACATTATAGAAAACCAATACGAATATACACTGAATCCCGATGTGGCATTAGGTTCGTCAAAGTGGGTAAACTACTACCGTTACAACAAAAAAGATGAAAACAATACCTTGTTGGCATACGAGGATTTGCGTAAGAAAGGATACAAGATAATAGCCACGCTTCCACATGAAAACGATGTAATGTTGCAGGATTTGGATATCAGCCAACCAATAGCGCTGGTGTTTGGTACCGAAAAAACAGGACTTACAGAAACGGCCATAAAAAATGCCGATGCCTTTGTTAAAATCCCGATGTATGGATTTACCGAAAGTTTCAATATCTCGGTATCGGCTGCCTTGTGCTCTTTTTATCTTACCGAAAAGATGCGCAATACATCAGGTCTTGATTGGAAACTAACAGCAAATCAACAAATAGAACAAAAATTATATTGGGCCAGACAAATAGTTAGAGAGGCCGATAAGATAATGAAAAAACTTGTCGAAGACATGAATTTGCCTGCCTTACAATTTTAATATTACAATCACTTTCTTTTAATATTTTCATTAAAGGATATTAATATTTGTGGTATAAACAAAAGGTTATTGATGTTTCCGGTACTAAGTAATTGTAATGATTACAAACATGAAGTAATCTACAAAACAAAGTATACAAATAAGTAATTAACGTAACACAAAAAAAGAAGAAAACAATGAAAAGACTAAATTTAATTCTAGCGTCAATGGTATTATCCACCATGTTTTTATTTACAAGCTGCGAGGACGAGTACACTAAAATCACATTCAACGACCTTCCCCTTTTGGCAAGAGAGTTTTTGAGCACACATTTCCCCAACGAAACTATTTCATATATAATGGAAGATAACGAAATCTTAGACCATTCGTATGAAGTGAATTTTACCAGTGGAAATAACGTAGATTTCAATAGCGATGGTGAGTGGTATAATGTAGACTGCCATTCCGGCTCGGTGCCCAGCAGTGTATTGGGCGAGCAGATATGCGACTATATCGAAACCAACCATCCCAACTCGTATGCTGTGGAAATAGACAAGAATACTTTCACTTACGATGTAGAACTAAACGATGGATTGGAATTGGTTTTTGACCTTTCGTTCAACTTCGAAAGATACGAAGATTAAACCAATCGAATAGTAAACTTGTTTAGTAAGCTAAAATAATTGAATTGTATCATCAAAAAAACAGAATTAGAATATGAAAAAATTGATTTTATTGACTGTAAGTTTATTTATGGGATTGGGAACTATTTTTGCAGGACACGACCATCCCATCAAAGTAGAACAACTACCCGAAAAAGCACAAAAGTTTTTGACTACCTATTGGAACGATGTAAAAGTAGTTAAAGCCGAAATGGATAAAGACGGTTTGGAAGTAACATACGATGTTCATCTTGAAAACAACACAAAAATAGAATTTGACAAAAAAGGTGAATGGAAAGAAATAAAAAGTCCTATGGGCGAGATTCCTAAGGGAGTGATTATGCAAGACATACTAGATTATGTAGCCAACAATTATTCCGATAGCCGTATAGTAAAAATAAAAAAAGAACATCACCACTACGAAGTTGAACTAACCAACGATATAGAACTTAAGTTCAACAAAAAGGGTAAGTTTAAACGAATAGATTATTAGTCTATCAGACCAGAAAACGACAAGAGGGTTTTGCACAAGGTGTGAAACCCTTTTTTGATGCTCCCAACAGAATAAATTAGAATCATTGATACTCAAC
>JAFWBF010000119.1 GCA_017507285.1 Bacteroidales bacterium
CAAGCTATAGCTGTTGGCATTCTTGTATGTTCCCGAACTGGCAATTAATCGGTTCAGCACATCGTAGGTATGGGTGTATACATAGCTACCTCCCAAGGTATTTACCGTTCCACCACTGTTAACCACTCTTGTTATGTTATCCACATTATCGTAGGTATACTTTATTTTTTGCAGTGCAGTGGTTGTATTGTACATACATACAAGCGAGTCCAACCGCATACGACTGTCGTATTTGTATCGGGTTTTTACTCCGTTGCCATATTCGATGTAGCTGCGTTTCTCTTGTTCGTTGTAATGTATTTTTGTTATATAATTTGTTGTTGAGTTGTTTTTTGTTCCGCTCATTGATAGCAGATTTCCACCTTGGTCGTATGTGTATTGCACTATTTCGCCATCGGGGTATGTTATCTTCTGCATCCTGTTCCACGAATCGTATTCAAAATTCATCTTGAAGGTGTAAACTTTGCCGGTGTTGGGTATGGCAAAAGTTTTTGTTTCAGCCACCACTTCGCCCATATTGCCATACTCTATAAGTTTTATCATGCTGCCGTTTTCCACTTTCGTTATACGACCTTTGCCGTTGCCTGTAGTACCATAGGTGTAAGTTACATTATTCTCGGGATGTTTGGAGTATTGTATTTGTGTAAGTCTGTTACGGTTATACTTATATGTTATATAATCGTTATTGGCATTGGTTTTTCTCGTTACCTGTCCGGCAGGGTTGTATGTAAATGTTGTTGTTCCCTCGTCGGGGTGTACCCGGCTTGTCATTCTACCTAAATTGTCATAGCTATATGTAGTGGAGTATCCTTCGGGGTCTGTTGTTTTTGTCAGTTGGTGCAAGCAGTCGTATTCCATCTTAGTATTACCATTCAAAGCATCTGTTATCTGCGTGGTTTTTCCGGCATAGTCGGTATATGTATATGTTATGCGGTTTAGCGGATCGATAGTTTTGGTTCTAAATTTTCGGACTCCGCTATAGTCACTTGCAACATCGTATGATGTAGTAAATATGGCATTAACCGGATATACAACTTTGGTTTGTCTATCCATAACATCGTATTCCGTTGTAGTAGGAGTTCCTACAGTATCATTAGTATAAGTCGAATCATTTCCGATGGGTTCTGCAAATGGCAGATATTGCTTTATTGTGCGACCGAACTCATCCAACTCTATTTTTCCGCTTACAAGGGTTTTGGAAGCACCATTTACCACACCATCTTTCTTGGTTTGTATCACACGCCCAATCTTGTCGCAAAATACTGTTGTCTGGATTTCATCGTTTGGATGCTCTACATCATAGTGGAATGTATGAGCAAATGGCGTATTCCATCCATGAAAATATTTACCTTGTCCTATTCCTTTTGTAGGATAGTATTCCATGCGAATGGTATACGGTTTGTTTGCTGCCAACTCTTTCGGTCCTGTTATTGTTTTGGTTCTACCTCTGTAGTCGTAGGTATATACCACACTATCCCCACTTGGGTCGGTCTTTTTCAAAGGCACGCCAAAACGATAGTCGTATGTAGCTGTTGACGTAAGGCCAAAAGTATCCGTTATCGCAGTCGGGTAGGTATATGTATAGGTATCGTAAGTGTATCTGTATTGTGGCCTGTTTCCATTTTCATCGGCAGGTTTGATAAAGGTAATAACATTACCATAAGTGTCGTACTCCATAGTATAAACAGCCTCTACCGACGTACTATCCTTGTATATTCGTTCCCGAGTAAGGTTGCCCGATGTATCATAGTTAAAATCATATTTCCGCATCAGTGTATTCCCACTGCCTGCTTTGTTGACTGTGAAACCACTTTTCAGTCCAACCATATTTTTGGGTCTGTTTGTGTAATAAGTGATATCTACTATTGCATCATCCGTAGAGTCTGCTGTGTCGCCCCAATTACGGTAATAGATAATATTTCTATAATTGTCGTATTCGTAACTTATCATTGTGGTAAGTTGTGCGGTAGTTTTCCCTTCGTAGAAGTTGTGTATCTCAGCTGTAATAACAGGTGCTACCCATTTTGAACAGGCATTTATTGTATTTGTATCTGATTCGGGATCTAATATTGCCATATCATAGAGCGTTTCGGTATATTTTTTACCACTGCCGTCAAATAGGGCTTCACTCTTTTTCTTGCCTTTTAGGGCGTAATTACTGTTGTTGTAGCACTCTTCGGTATATCTATACAAGGTGTTATTACTCTTATATTGGCGTGTGGTTACTTTTTCGAATCCATAGCTTGTACGCTCATAGCGGTCGTAGTATGGGGTGGAATATTCGTAGCTTGTTTTCATTATGCTGCCTCCGACGGGAGAGCTTTGTGCATCGATGGTTACACTATCCATCACCCACATACGATTGGGATTCTTTATCGACGACTCGGTAAGGCTGTAGCCTATCTCTATCGTTCCTCCCATAGGGTTGGTTACCTTGGTAAGGAGATTTACACCACCCAATTGGTTGTAGCATACGGTAATTACTCCTTTTGTATCAGATGTAACAAAGTCCGGCAAGCCATCATTATTAAAGTCTGCTATCTGCACTTTGTCTATATTGCACGATGGATTAAAAGCACTACCACTTAGCGTACCTGTCATTTTTAATCCCCAAAGAGTGAATCCTATTGTTCCGGAAATATTGGTGCTACCCGACAGGCTATAACTTTGTATTATATCGGGAATACCCATAGGCATTTTCTCGCCCCATACGCCATAGCCAACGTTGTATTCCACATCGATGGAATTGGTATTGTCATTCTTTTGTACTCTGTCGGGCAAACCGTCGCCGTTGATGTCCATCAGCATTTTCTCTGTCTCGTTGTGCGAATAGTTCATTCCAAAACCACCGCCGACACTGAACTGACAGATATTGAACAAATCGTTGCCGTTATAATTCAATCCGCCAGTTTCAAATGTACTTTCTCTGTTGAAACCTACAAACCAATTACCGGGAATCGGTATAAACTTATATCCCCAATTCAAA
>JAFWBF010000120.1 GCA_017507285.1 Bacteroidales bacterium
ATAAAGCTATTTTGGAGGATGATGTGGCTGATATGGTGGTTGAGGAGGATAAAGGTATTTTGTAAAGACGGTCTTATTTGTATGATGACTTTTGGGGCGTGAAATAATGGTTTGGATGTTTATATCGGCCTGTTTTTTGATGAAAGATGTAGAAAAAAAGCTCCAAAAACATGGTAGAACAAAAAAAATATTGCAAGATTTTTAAGTTTTTTTTCTTTCTCGTTTGGATTGTCTATTTATTTTGTAATTAGAGTTTTGGCTCTTATTTAAGATTTTGGATGCTATAATGTACTACGGATAAAGATGAAAAATATTTTGGTAGTATCAAAAAAAAATGTATCTTTGCAATCTGAAATAAAAATGTATTATTAATAAAAACTGAAGATTATCGATAGAATAACTACACTTGAATTTAAAATAGTAGGAGGTAGTAATGATTAACGTAACAGCGAAACAGCAGCTCACGGATGATGAGCTCATTATTGGTTACATGAATGGTAATTATTCAGATTTCGAGGCTTTATTGGCACGTCATCAGAACAAAGTTTATGGCTATATCTTTTCGTCGGTAAAGAACAAAGATGTTGCCGATGATATATTTCAAGATACATTCTTTAAGGTAATTCATACTATAAATTCCGGTTCGTATAAGGATGAAAATAAATTCATCAATTGGGTTATGCGTATAGCACACAATTTGATAGTGGATCATTATCGCAGACTTAGCAAGATGCCAATGGTCTCGAGCCGAGATGGCGAAACCGATATTATAGACAACTTGCGAGTTCCGGATGATAATGCCGAAAAAAGAATGATTCGTGTACAGACGCAACGTGATATTCGTAAGCTGATAAAGAAATTGCCCGAAGAGCAACGCCGTGTGGTTATAATGCGACATTATGGCAAATATGATTTCAAAGACATTGCGGCCAAAACAGGGGTGAGTATCAATACTGCTTTGGGCAGGATGAGGTATGCTATAATAAACTTACGCCGATTGGCGAAGGAAAGTAATGTCTCGGTAGATTTGTAAGAGAGTAAAACCATTCTAATAAATTTGTCCCACAAAATTCTTTGGCAGTGCTAATTGAAGAATTTTGTGGGACTTTTTTGTACATTCTATTTTTTATTGGTCATTTTCTAAGAATGACCTTGTTTAAAAGAAAGCAGCGAACCATTCTTGTGAAATGGTTCGCTGCAGTATTTAGTTGGGAGAGGGTTGTTCAGAGCCTATTCGGTTTCGTCGTAACCATCGTCCTCTTCTTCCGATTCTTCTTCGAAATCTATGTCGGTTCCAGTATCAGACGAGCCTAAATTCATTATATATTTAGAGAAGTTCTGTGCTTCGGTTTTCGTTGCCAACGAATAGCGATACACACCTTCTTCCGACTTGCCTTCTACTATACGGTCTTTTTCGGATGTGTTTCTTATCAAGTCGTTGAACTCTCCTATGCTCGAATATACTTTCATGATTTGGCGATCGAAGTTGTAGTTGAAGTAGTACCAATGGCCGGCATCTACCTGAAGATATAGTCGAAGTTCGATACCTGTAGAACGTTTTTGTATTTGAGCACGTGTAGTTATCATTCTATGCACTTGTACTTTTCCTACCTTTGCAAGGGCTGTTTTGCCAATGCAATAGTATCCTACAGCAGGTGAGTATTGCCATTTCATTTTGTCGAACATAAGAGTATGGTCGAATATAGCAGGTTGTTTTTCAAATTCGCCCATGCCTGTAAACTCGTCGTAAATGGCATTTCCTTCTTCGTTGCCCAAATATTGGCATAGTGCACGACGCATATTCTCGTTGTTGGGGTCTTCTTGTGAGAGACTTAGGTCGTCAACGATGTATTGTCCCATCATGCCAAGAGCTTGTTCGTGGAATGGGAATGTAAATCCCATCATCATGTTGATTTCTGATTCTGTTTCTGATTTGGTGTTGTTTACTGCCACATCACCGTATGTAAACAATTTCACAAAGTTTTGTCGTACATGGAATGTTAGTTCACCTTGACCAAATACATCGCATGTTTCGGTTTTCAAAGCCAAGTATTGACCTGATTCTTCTATCGGGTTTTCCACTTTAGCTTCGCTACCGATGCGATATTCTTTGCGCGCTTTGTTGTATGCCAAGTAGCCTGCTGCACTCAGCAAGTCGTTGTCGGCAGCTTTGTCCAATGTAAGGAAAGCACTATACGGTTTGAGATCGGTTTTGCTAAATAGTATCGAAGCCGTCATGCGTTCTCCGTTGAGGTCGGTAGGTATTTCGGCCACCGGAATAACAATAGCTTTAGGATCAACGCGGTCTTTGAATTTCATAAATCCCAGCTTTTCGTCGCCGGATTTGCAGTTGTGTCGTAGCTGAACGCCACCGTCAAACATATAGAATTCCTCTTGTGCATCTACAGTTATTTTTCCCATATATCCAAATGCGGGGCTTAGCATGAAGCCTGCTGTATCGCTTATAAAGCCGTTACCCACGGTCATGCCGGTGTCGTTTGGAGCTATGTTGGAAATGAATATTTTTTGTTTGGTATTTTGCTCATCTATGTAGTCGATATATCCGCTGGCATAGTACGATTTTCTACTATTTATTTCCACATCGGTATCGTAGAAGAGATGGTATCTGTCTGTAACGTCGGCCAATATTTGAGCTCCGGACAGTTTTTCCATCTTAGCTTGTGGGTAGATGTTTAGCGAATCGCCTTTAGGAGCAATTGCAGCATCGGCCACTTCTATCAAGAACACGTCGTTGGCTGTAAGTTGTCCTATATTATACTTATATGTACCTTGCAGTGCATAGAAAGCCAAACTGTCTTGTTCGGGTTTTGTGGAGATGTATTTTCCACCTTGCATAATTCGGTCAACACGTTTGTCCAAGGGTAGTGCTGCCACTCCTTGAGCGGTGTTGCTTTTGCTGTTTTGCAGAGCCAATTCTTTCTTGTTCATATCCCAAACAAATTTGTCGATACATGCCAGATATTCCACTATGTTCAATGGTATGCAGTCTATACCTTTGTTGGATGTGAATGTTCCTATTTGTTTGTCGAAATCGATATCCGATTTTACATCCGTTGCCAAGAAGGCTACACTGTCGTAAAGTTCTGATTTTAGTTTAAATTCCGATACGTTGGAAGTCATGTTGCGAGGTTTCATGTCGAAAACATCGGCATAAAGTTCAGCATCTCTGATAACGGCACTTCCACCACCTTGTAGTCCGGCAGGACGTAGCACCAATTGGCCGCGGAATTTGGTTTCGCCTCTGTATAAAGTAAACGGTGTGTTTCGACTAGTGGCAAACATTTCATCTTGATATGGCATCCATTTCACATCAATTCGGCTAGCCTGAGCATCGGGAGTGCTGGCACATTCGGTTATATAAAAGGTGTCTGTGATAGCCACCATAGAGTCGGGCATAAATACCATGTTGTCTCTGCTAGCACGTGTTACGGACGATAGGTATTCCAAATCTCCTTCACCCAATAAACCTTTATTGCTCAAATCAATAATGTTTTTGTATTGACCTTTGCCACCGTATGCCGGTAATCCGCTTTCGGGTGTGTTCATAACAAAGCCAAGCGAATAGTCTTTTCGTACTATCAATGGTTCGTTGATGTCGGGGAATATTCCGGCCGATACCAATGTTCCGTCGAGTATTACGCTGTCGGTTTCGAAGGTCATCATATTTCTGAGAGTAAAAGGTTTGATGATGAAGTAAAATTTGTCGCGTTTGTAAGCTCCATTGCGTATATATGGGCTTTCGTAGTAGGCATAGCAGTCCTTCAAACTTCTTATTATAGGGTAGTCTTTTATCTTTCTCAGACTTGATTTGTTGTTTGGTTCGTCGATAAGTATTTCGGCTTGGAGGTCGTGGATAGGTGTACGCACTAGTTCCAGAGGTGCATCGGGACGTTTGTCGGTAAACGATTTTACATAGAACATCATCGAGTCTATCTGTGGCAATGTCAGTTTGAAAGTATCATAGCTGAAGTTGGCATCCGAAACGTGCATAACAAATCGGCCGGCATTGATAAGTCCGTCAAATATTATATTTCTGTTTTTCTTTACCACAATATCTCCGTTTTTTGGATATATTGCTACTTGGTGTGTGTCGCTAACAACCAATTTTTTTACACCCTTCATGGCAAGGTCGTTGGTTTTTAGGTCCAATATTGCGTTTTCGCTACTCATTGTTTCGGAGTGCAAAATCAAGGCATCGTAATCCACTTTTGGCGATTTTGCGTATGCACGACTGTATATTGGTAATTTGTCTTTTACATACACTCGGCCTTCGCCTTCGTTGAAGGTAAGAAGTCCACCTTTGGCCAAGGTATGAATCATCAATTTGGCTTGCATAATATCCATTTTTATGTCGCGAGCAAATTCGTCGATATAAAATTCGTTGCTCTTGCGGTTTCTCATATACCTATATACTCGTTGCAATGGGCTTATTTGGTCTATACCTTGAAGGTTTAAATACTTTTGTAGCGAATAGTAGTCGGCCGATTCGAACGACGAGTAGGATTGTGTACCTTGTTGACGAATCATGGAGATCTCCAATCTGTCGTCCGAAATATTCCAAGTTATATTTTCGCAGTACATATCTAGGTTATGATAGGTGTTAGTGTAGGGACTGTAGTAGTTACGTTTGCTACTATTGATAAGCGAAAGTTTTTTGTCGCCCACCACATAGCTAAGAGCCACGCCGGAATTGAATATCGAATCGCCATCGATGTATATAGTAATGTCTGCTATATCGCTTACAGCCTTCTCCGAAGTAAGCAGAAACTTGTATGCCGAAGCTACCACAAAAGGCTTATCATTACGGTAGAATATCAGAGTGGCAGGGTTTTTGCTGTCGGATGTGATAAATTTGGAACCGTTCATCATAAAACTACCTTTGTAATCAACGTTAGGCATTATGCCTGGAAGGATATAGTCTTTTTTGTATGAGCGGAATTTGGGAAAATTATATTTCTCGGGAGGCATTTTGTTTACCATTTGTTCTTCCAAGCGTCCGATAACCGGCTCCTTGAGATATTTTTTGTTCATAAATTGCACCGAGTCTGCCACAAATTTTGGAAACTTTGTGTTGGCAGTATAGTTGGACAAAGTGGCCCATACTTGGGCGCTTGAGAGCCCTGTGCGAGCCCAATCAATTTTACCACCGGTACCTATCCACTCGTAGTCCAACGGATAGTATACACCCTTTGTTCCTACGATAGTGCCACCGTCCTTGTCTGAATTATAAAAGAGTTCAAACGGAGTGTTGAAACGTACGGCAATACGTTCGTTTATAATCTCGAACGAAAAAGGTGTTCCTTCGGGGAATTCCCACTTCGAGCCACGGAAATCGGTAAGTATGTTATTGTTCAACAGTGTTGCTGTGTAAGCAATAAAATCATTAAAATCTCTGAGTTTGCGTTTTTTCTTCAGTATCAAATCCAATCCCTGTACCCAATTGTCGAAACTCTTGTCGGTTTGCGACGAATTTTTAAACACGATTTGTGTTTCCACAAACTTGTAAAAATCGGGTTGTTGACGCACTTTCAATTTTATCAGCTGGTTGGAAATAGCCACGATAAGTTCTTTATTTTCCTTGCTGTAGTTTGTCCAAATAGGAGTATAGAGCTTAAGCATATTTTCGTTGGCTGCTATTTGTTCTCTCGAACTCCCTTTGTTTTTATCCAAAAAATCAGATACTTCGCCAATATAGTTGGCGGCCGTGAATGTAGTGGTGGCTTTTTGCCCATTCACCCATAGAAATGATACCAAGAAAGGTATCGCAATAATAAGCCGTTTTAAATTCATTGCCAAAATTAATTATGTTTGTTACAAAATAAATAATGCTTTTAACGAACAAAAGCATACATTATTGCCCTATAAACACATACATGAACAATAAAGTTATTAATACCTAAATGATGATAAGTTTTTTTGATGCTCGCCACTTTTCTATCCGGCCGTGGCGAAGGCTTAAAAGTCAACAGCCTTTGCTACTAAATTTCCCTCCCGATTTCGATGCGACAGCTATGCGATACAGCTACGTAAGAAAGGCGATGTAATTGTGCAATATTTGCCGAATAGATATATCTTTGTTTTTCAGTTTGTTTCAGACTGCTTCGAAAAAGGTGGTTGCCCGTGTGCCGAAGTGGTGGTGGTCGTTGTTCGAAAAGGGTGGTTGCCGTTGTTCGGCGGAGGTGGTTTGCAAATGCCATTTGCAATATGTGCAAATGGCATTTGCGACCCTTGCAGATGGCATTTGCGATGGTCGCAGATGCCATTTGCGGACCACCATTACAACACGCGGTCAACCACCCTTTTCGAACAGCGGCAACCACTATAATAGCACACGGGCAACCACCACTTCCGAAGCCTGTCAAAAACCGATGCCCTGCAACGCTTATAAAACTGCACGGATGCTTATCGGTATACATAAGTTTCAACTAAGAAATGCAACATCTCGGCAAAAATGTAGTTTTAAAGATATGCATATTTTAGTCTTGCTCGATTACTAAAAACAAGAAAATCTATTATTTGGTATTTGGAAAGATATAGATACTTTTACTCTGCCGTGTAATATGAAAAAACTCTAATAACCGATTTGTATTTAGTAAAATTTCCATGCAAATTAAAGCACCAATCGAGTTCATAAATTTTCCTCACGAGGGAATTTTGAGGCTATATTAGGACTACTATTGATGGTATATCATTGTCCTCGTGAAACCCTATTGTAAACCGATTGATAATAGGGTGTAAAATATTCGCCAAAAGGTATAATAATTTTGTGATTTTGGATGTCGAAAAAAACAAAAATCGATAGAAAAACACAAAATATAAATGTGTCAAAAGCATTATGTGACAAATTTTGTAACTGATACTGGCTATTAATATTCAGCTATATATGTAATGCGAAAAAAAAACATTGAGAAAACTATACGTAATTGAGAAAAAAGTAGTAATTTTGCAAACTCAAATTACACAATAAAAATATATAACAGATTATGGTAAAACAATACGAAACCGTTTTCATTATGACTCCCGTTTTGTCTGATG
>JAFWBF010000121.1 GCA_017507285.1 Bacteroidales bacterium
AGCAGGGAATTCAATGTAAGTATTGAAATTACCTATTGTACCAGTACCGCCAAAATCAGGAACTTGGTCTTGCATAGAACAAGCCATAAGACCATCCATAGGAGAACCGGACATAAAACTACTCAAAGTAGAAAAAGTACCCTCTTCACCAAACAGTACAGGAGCAATGACGCTAGCAGCATTTACCGCTGTACGAGTAGTATCGGCTACGCGGAACCAACGAGAGTGTGCAGCTGATTGAGTGTGAGCGTAAGGTATTGTAGCTGTTCCTACTTGATAAGTAGACTCCGAAGCAGCAGCACCGAAAGTTTCAACTTCCTTTACCATTACGTTCTTCGAGAAGATAGAACCTTTAAAAGTTGCTTGCTCCTGAACATCTTCAGTAGGCATTGCAACTGCTTCAACTCTTGAGCTTTCTAACGAAGCACGAGTTGCTTTTTTTGCCGGTATTTGAGCAAATACCATGGTTGCGCATAATGCGAAACCTAAAGCCATTAATGTTTTTTTCATTGTAATTGAACTTTTGATTAATAAATTAATTTCATTTTTAGTACCACATCCATGCAGTTTCTTTTGCTACTTTATGTGTCCAAAATCGTATATACAACAGTTGTATAACAGACCGTTAGCAAAGCCCGACACAATAAAGGCTAGAGAAATAGCACTTCATGTTTTACGGTGCAAAAATACGCACATTTCTCTACACAAACAAATATTTTTTGCTTTTTTAGCGATATTTTTTCAACCTAAACAATAGTACCAACCAATAGAGCACTTATTATCAAACTATTAATCGTAGACTTTTTTGTTTATATCTATTCCACAAAAAAATCATGGTTCAGTGGTGGATTAGATGTTTTTTTCTAATTTATTTCAGATTGTTCAACGGCTTATTAAGGGTATATAGCAGAACATAAAAAAAATGTTTGCAACAACTGCTGCAAACATTTCTTATCTAGCAAACCACACATTCTTTTTTTATCCATTTTTCTACATCGTCTTTGGCATTGGATATTGTACCTATATTATATGTACGCTGTAGCATCTCCAAAATGTTTGGCGAGACAAATGCCGGCAATGTAGGTCCAAGATTTATGTTTCGAACTCCCAGGTAGAGCAATGCCAAAAGCACTATCACCGATTTTTGTTCATACCATGCTATATTGTAGGTTATTGGCAAATCGTTTATCGTTTCGCAGCCCAATGCTTCTTTCAGGCGCTTCATAAAAATGATAAGCGAGTACACATCGTTGCATTGTCCGGCATCTATCACCCGTGGTATACCATCTACCGAACGAAGATTTAGTTTGTTGTATCGGTATTTTGCACATCCTGCCGTTAGTATCATCACATCGTGGGGTAGTAGCTGAGCAAAATCGGTGTAATAGTTTCGACTTTTCATTCTACCGTCGCATCCGGCCATAACCACAAAGTGGCGTATATTGCCGTTTTCCACCTCTTCTATCAGTTTGGTTGAAAGGAGCGACAACTGCCTATGTCCGAAACCAATTATTATATTTCCATATTCTATTTCTTTTGGAGGAGCACAGTGTTTGGCATGTTCTATTATCCTGCCAAAATCCTTTGGTTGTCCGTTCTTTCTGTCGGGTATATGCTGGCAGTTTTTTAGAGCCGTTGCACCGGTGGTATATATTCTATTTTGGTATGGAGCATTTTCTAGCGGCGGCACTATACAGTTGGTTGTAAAGAGTATAGGTCCTTTGAAAGATGCAAATTCCTCTCGTTGGCGCCACCAAGCGTTGCCATAGTTTCCCACAAAGTGCTCGTACTGCTTAAAAAAAGGATAGGCATTGGCCGGTAACATCTCGCCATGGGTGTATATGTCTATGCCGGTTCCCTTGGTTTGTTCGAGCAACTCTTCCAAATCTTTAAGGTCGTGGCCAGTAACCAATATTCCGGGATTACGCCTTACACCTATGTTTACCCTTGTCATCTCGGGATTACCGTAGGTATCGGTATTGGCTTTATCCAGCAGCTTCATGGCTTCGAGTCCCACACGGCCGGTTTCGTTTATAAGCTCCACAAGTTCCGAAAACGAAAGAATATCGGTAAGCAGCGTAGCCAACGTTTCATCAACAAACCTGTCTATGCTCTTATTGGTATAGCCCAACTTTTCGGCATGATACATATATGCCGCCACTCCCTTTAGCCCGTAGGTTATCAGCTCTTTGGCCGAACGCACATCTACATTGCGCTCGCTAAGCACCCCTATCTCTTTGGCTTTCTTCTCGTAGTCAAACACACTTCCGTGCCACGTTATTGCATCGATGTCGGGCAGCGGAATATGATGTTCCTTGGCTTTGGCAATGAGTTTCTTTTTTATCTCCAAGCCTTCGGCAATAGTTTGCTTTATATCGTCGTAGCTAAAATCGGCATTGGTAATGGTCTTAAACAGTGCCGAATAAACGTAAGTGTTGTCCATCTTCATCATATCGTCGGGCCGAAAAGAAACCTTTACAGCACATATTCCTTTGGTAACGTAGAGCAGCAAGTCCATCAGCGATGCCAAGCCCGAATCCTTGCCACACACCCCTTTGGATGTACATCCAACGCCCTTGGCTGTTTCTTGGCATTGGAAACAAAACATTTGGTTTTCCATATCTTTGTTATTTCATTATACATTATATTATATGTGTTACCAAAACAAACGTTTTACCGAAAAGGTTTGTGCCCTGCATAAGTATTTTAGGCACCATACCGGGAGATTATTTACACCCTATCATAAATGAATTTATACCCTATCATCAGCAGATTTATACCCTATCATAAAAAAGGCGCTATTTTTGGGTGTCCTACACACTGAAATTCCCTCGCGAGGGAATTTTATCTACATCCCGATGCAGACAAATCTACATCGGGATCTAATTTCATCTACATCGGGAGGGAAATTTCAAACATTGTATATCAAAAAAAATGTGTATATTTGCCATAGATTTTGTGGCGAACAAATAACGTAATAACCGCATAACACATGTATTTATGTATATTTGGCAACCGAAAGAACAGCCTCATTTTGATTGGGACACAACAAATGTGGCAGTAGGATTGGAAAAAAAATAAAACTCCGACAGCAATATGATAATAAAATCAACAAATAATAAACTAATGAAAAAAATATTCATGTACATCGGAACAGCAGGGTTGCTCTTTGCTTGCAGCCCAAAAGAAAAAACCGACGGCACGACAGGAGACTTTAAATATCTTGTTGACGAATTTGCCGACCTTAAAGTAATGCGTTATCAAATTCCGGAATGGGACTCCCTAACCCTCCAACAAAAGGAATATATCTACTGCCTTGGCGAAGCTGCCAAATATGGTAGAGACATTATTTGGGACCAACATTTCAAGTACAATTTGGCTATACGCAAAACTATCGAAAACATCCTAACTACCTACACCGGCGACAAAAACACACCGGACTACAAAAACTTTGAAGTTTATGCCAAACGTGCATTCTTTAGCAACGGCATTCACCACCACTATGCCGAAGACAAATTCGTTCCCGAAATAACAGAAGAATACTTTGCCGAACTTGTTCGCAACAGCGATGCCGCCAACCTACCACTGAAAGAAGGCGAATCGGTTGAGGAATTCCTAGCCTTTATCACACCTATAATGTTCGACCAAGAGATGTATGCCACCCGCCGTAGCAGCGGCCAAGGAATAGACATTGTAACCACTTCGGCAGTGAATTTCTACGAAGGTGTGTCGCAAAAAGAAGCCGAAGACTTCTACGCCCAAATGCAAGATCCCACGGACGAAACCCCTATATCGTACGGTTTGAACTCCAAATTGGTGAAAAAAGACGGTAAGGTTTGCGAAGATGTATATCGCAGTGGCGACGGCCTTTACGGCAAAGCCATAGACCAAATAATTTATTGGTTGGAAAAAGCCAACGCTGTAGCCGAAAACGATGCTCAACGCAACTACACCAACCTCCTTATCGAATACTACAAAACCGGCGACCTCGAAGTTTGGGACGCCTACAATGTGGCTTGGGTTGAAGACACCGAATCTACAATAGATTATGTAAACGGATTTATCGAAGACTATAGCGACCCTCTGGGACGCAAAGCATCGTGGGAAGCAGTAGTAAACTTCCGCGACTTTGAAGCCAGCAAACGCTCAAACACCATCAGTGCCAATGCACAATGGTTTGAAGATAACTCGCCCGTAGACCCTCGTTTCAAGAAAAAAGAAGTAAAAGGTGTATCGGCCAAGGGCATTATAGCCACTACATTGGCAGGCGACTGCTTCCCTGCACCTCCTATAGGAATAAACCTACCGAACGCCGACTGGATACGTAAGAACCACGGTTCAAAATCCGTTACCATCACCAACCTTATGGAAGCCTACGACAAAGCCGCCGAAGAGTCGCCAAAGAGTATGCTTAGCGAATTTGCTTACGACCAAGCAGAAATTGATATCTGCAAAAAATATGGCTCACACACCAGCGTGGTACACACCGACTTGCACGAATGCCTAGGCCATGGCTCCGGCCAATTGCTTCCCGGCACTCCTTCGGGTGCTTTAAAGGAATACAACTCGGCTTTGGAAGAAGCACGTGCCGACTTGTTTGGCCTTTATTATTGTGCCGACCCAAAAATGGTAGAACTTGGCATTATGCCCGACGGCGAAGCCTACAAAGCCGAATACATCTCGTTTATCCGCAACGGTCTTATGGGCCAACTTGCAAGAGTGGAACTTGGCAAAACCATAACCGAATCGCACATGCAAGATCGCAAACTGATATCGGAATGGTGCTACGAACAAGGAAAAGCCGAAAACGTTATTGAAAAGAAAATAAAAGATGGCAAAACATATTTCGTTATCAACGACTTTGTGAAACTTCGCAACCTTTTTGGCCGGTTGCTTGCCGAAATACAACGCATCAAATCTGAAGGCGACTACGAAGCCGGTAAAGCTATGGTTGAAAAATATGCTGTACAAGTAGACCCCGAACTTCACAAAGAAGTAAAAGAACGCTACGCAGCCCTTGGCATAAAACCATACGGCGGATTTATCAATCCCGAAATTGTTCCTGTAGTTGAAAACGGAAAAACTGTAGACTACCGCATCGAATATCCTACCGACTTTATGCAACAACACCTAGACTATGGCAAAAAATACGCCACTCTGGAAGCAACAAGATAATCCCCCTTTTTTTTAATATAATTTTGTGGCAGCAGATCCTTATGTGATTTGCTGCCTTTCTTTTTACGATAGCACAAACTATCAGTCTATATAAATAAAAGACCTAAGGATGACTATATTGTAAATAATTTAGCTCCCATATTGCACTATATTATTATAGGTTTGGATAAAAAGTAGTGGTGGTTTTTACATATTGTTTAGCTCTATACGCAAACCATCGGTAGCAGCAAAGGTGTTTGGAAATACCGTCTTGGCTTCTTCCACCAAAGGTTCCACATCACCGTAGCGTGCCGAGAAATGTGTAAGCATCAAATGTTTGGCTTTTGCTTCTCGAGCAGCTGTTGCAGCAGAGATGGTGGTTCCATGAAGTTTATCGTTAGCAAATGACGAAAGAGCAGCCTCAAAAGTACAATCAAAACACAAAAGATCAACATCCGATATATATTTCAAGAGCGACTCGTCGTAGCGAGTGTCGCAACAATAAGCATAACTCAACGGAGGTTTTGGAGGCTTGGTAAGCACAGCATTAGGTATAACCCTACCATCGGGTGCAAGGTAGTCTTCGCCCATCTTTATACGTATCATTTCGTCGTTGGCAAGGTTGTAAGTATGTCTCACTCCGTGTCGAAGATTAAGCATCTGCGGCATCTCCTGAATATGGAACCCATAGGCAGGAACAGAGTGAACGAGAGGAAAAGCCGTAATTCTACATTTTTTATTTTCAAGTAGCACACGAGGTTCGTTGCCTTCCAATTCGTGAAATATCAGTTCGTACGAGAAAACAGAATTGGAGGTTATAAACAAGTCTGTAAGAATCTTCTTTAATCCTTTTGGAGCAAAAATATTCAAAGGCTCTGTACGTCCACACAAATGCATAGACGACAACAATCCCGGCAATCCGTAGAAATGGTCGCCGTGTAGATGCGAGATGAATATATTATCAATTGCTTGAAACTTTATCCTATAGCGTCGCACCTGATTCTGTGTACCCTCGCCACAGTCTATAAGTATTCTAAATCCCTCCAACGCTACCACCTGTGCCGAGCATTGCCGCGTAGCCGTTGGCAATGCGGCACTGCTACCCAGTACTGTTATAGTGAAATCCATGGTATTACTTATTCTTGTAATAAATAAGTTCGCCCGTTTTTTCGTCAAACAATGCTTCGAAATTTCTATGAGGCAATTCCATTACCGGACCGTATTGAGCCACTTTTATCTGCTGTTGGTAAGTAAACTGTGGAGTTATAAGGCTCACGGTTACTAGTTCGGGTATTCGATAGCGGAAAGTCTTGGGTGAACGTCTTAGTTTAGAAACATATTTGAAATAATTCTTAGGCTTTTGCTTCAAATATTTATTCAGCACATACATTTCGTTTTCGCACCTCAAATTGCAATACACTATAGGTGCATCCACCACCGATGAATCTACAATACCCTTATCTTCCGCAAAACGGAAAAGTTCTACAGTTTGGTCATCAACAATCATTTTAGATGCATCCGGTTCTATATAAAACACTTCATTGTATGTTGTCTTCACACCGGTAAACAACTGCAAATATTTTTGTTCTTGTTGTTCCAATTG